>JAOAIH010000042.1 GCA_026414805.1 Spirochaetota bacterium
AGATGTGTATAAGAGACAGATCCTATACAGTGGAATGCGTTTAAGCTTATAAATAAAACTGGTAGTTTTTTTGGCCCTGATGAAATGAATGTGTTTTTATCACTGATTGATACAATCACACCATTTGGAGCACAATGGAATAAAATTAAATCAGTTGAGTACGATAGCTCTGCAGAACACATCCATATTGAAAAGGTGCTCAACGTAATAGATGTTGGGGCAATCCGGAAAAAGAAATTTACCGTGGTTCTTGATTCGGTGAATGGAGCTGGCTCAATCATTACGCAAGAGCTTTTGAAGAAATTGGGGTGCAGGGTAATTCCCATACATTGTGATATGAGCACCGGTATTTTCCCTCGCGGAGCAGAACCTGTTGCAAAAAATCTAAAAGCATTGACACAGGCAGTAAAAGAACACAAAGCTGATATTGGCTTTGCACAGGATCCGGATGCTGATAGGCTTGCGATAGTAAATGAAAAAGGGCAACCTATTGGCGAAGAGCTTACCGTGACGCTTGCAGCAGTGCGTTGCCTTGAAAAAAGGAAAGGCCCTGTTGTAGTGAATATGTCAACTACCAAAGCCATTGAGGATGTGGCTTCCTATTATGGTGTTAGGGTGTATCGTGCGAAAGTTGGTGAGATACATGTGGTTGAAGCTATGAAACACCATAAGGCAGTGATAGGCGGAGAAGGTAACGGTGGGGTAATTTCTCCTGAGGTTCACTTTGGCAGGGACAGCCTTGTTGGGATTGCGTATTGCCTAGAACTTATGGCTCATCGCAGTGAGTCCATATCTCAGATTGTGGCAAAGCTGCCGGTGTATTATATGCACAAGGATACTATTGCTGTTAGCCAGGGATTTGATGCCGGAGCTATCGCCCAAAAAATCAAAGAACAGTATGCTGATGAACTAATCAATACTGTGGATGGCATACGTATAGATTTTGTCAAAAACAGTGAATTTAAAGGTGGTTGGGTGCATTTGCGACCTTCAAATACTGAGCCCATTTTCAGGATTATCGCAGAGGGGAAAACAAAAACTCAGCTTGAAGCTATAGTGAATACCTTTAAAAATGTAAGTAGCAGCGTATACATATAATTACTTGACAAAAATTAACCTGCCTCCGTAATACTATCGAAATCGAAATATTGCTCTATGTATAGGCTATGCATAGGTAGTTGTGGCACAGCACGTTAGTTTAACAACAAATTTGCATAAATTTTTTGAATTTTATATTGATTCTGGTATGTTGCTATATTAATTTCTATTGGGTTAGAGGAATGTTTGAACAACGAAGCTATTGTGGTGAATTAACGCTTGATGAAGTAGGTAAATCTGTTACACTGGCAGGTTGGGTTGACACAAAGCGCGATTTAGGTGGTATCATATTCATTGAATTGCGGGATGTTTCGGGGATTGTGCAGGTAGTTTTTGATGCTTCTAAAAATAATGAAGCGTATGCAAAAGCCGATAAAGTAAAAAATGAATACTGCATCCTTGTAACGGGTAAAGTAGCGAGGCGTACGGAGGATACTATCAATCCTAATCTTAAAACAGGTATGATAGAAGTTATTGCACAAGATATACGCATTTTGTCAGAATCAGAAGTGCCCCCCTTTCCTATTGATGTGTATACTAACCTCAATGAAGAAGTGCGACTTAAGTACCGTTATCTTGACCTGCGAAGGGCAGAGATGCAGCAGGCAATTATTGTACGCCATAAGGTTATGCAAGCAATACGGCAATATCTTACCAACAACAGATTTTTAGAGGTTGAAACTCCAATACTTAACAAATCCACACCAGAAGGAGCACGCGATTTCCTTGTACCAAGCCGTATCAACAGGGGCATGTTTTATGCGCTGCCGCAGTCGCCACAGCTTTTTAAACAAATTTTGATGATTTCTGGTTTTGATCGCTATTTTCAGATTGCAAAATGTTTCCGTGATGAGGACCTGCGCAATGATCGACAGCCTGAGTTTACACAGGTTGACTTAGAGATGTCGTTTGTAAATCCGCGTATGGTCATGGATATTATTGAGGGGCTCATTAAAGAAATAGTAATAGCAGTATTGAATAAAGAAATTACAACGCCATTTCCAGTACTGACGTATGATGAGGTTATGCAGCGCTATGGCAAGGATGCACCTGATACACGTTTTGGACTGGAACTTACAGACGTAACTGATATTTTTACCAATTCATCGTTTAATGTATTCAGGGCTGCTGTTGAAAATGGTGGAATTATTAAAGCGATAGTTGTTAATGATGAAGGCAAAATTTCCAGGGCAATGATTGATGAATACATTAATTATGTGCGTGCATTTAAGGCTCAGGGACTGCCAAGTGTACGCTATACTGGCACAGCATTTGAAACTGGTATTGCAAAATTTTTGAGCGATAGCGAAAAGCAAAAACTTATTGAGCGATTAAAGCTTAACTCTAATGCACTAATAATATTTTCATGTGATAAGCCAAAGATTGTAAATGATGCACTGGGCAACCTCAGAATTAAGATAGCCCAACAGCTTAACCTGATAGATGATAATAAATTGAATTTCCTGTGGGTGGTGGACTTTCCGCTACTGGAATATGATGCTGAGGAAGGCAGATACTATGCAATGCATCACCCATTTACAGCGCCAAAGCCTGAATGCGAGCCGTTGCTTGATACAATAACACCTCAGACAACCGGTGCCATTAAAGCACAGGCATATGACATAGTATTAAATGGTGTTGAAATTGGTGGTGGCTCAATTAGAATAAACCGGACATCTTTGCAAAAGAAGATGTTTGGCATTCTTGGCATTTCTGAGGATGAGGCAAAAGTTAAGTTTTCATTTTTGCTTGATGCACTGAAGTATGGTGCTCCGCCTCATGGTGGTATTGCGTTAGGGTTGGACCGAATTTTGATGCTTTTGTTAAAGCGCAATTCCATACGCGATGTAATAGCATTCCCAAAAACACAAAAGGGGCAGTGCCTCATGAGCGAAGCTCCATCGCCGGTAAGTGCAGAGCAACTAAAAGAGCTATCTATCAAGGTGGTTGAATTATAATGGTTGATACAAAATTTGAAATTGATGACATATCAATTTATAAACGAATCTGCGGGTATAAAGACAAAAATATTAAAGCAATTGAAAAGCTTCTGGATGTGAAGATAATCCCCCGTGGCAATACCCTGATTGTTGAAGCGTCAGGTGATAATGCAGCAAAAGCAATGCAACTGTTACATCTTATGGGTGATTATTTATGTATGCGTGATTCGCTGTATGAGTTTGATGACTTTGATATACGCTATCTTGCCCTTTCAATCAATCAGGGTATTAAGGTTGATGCTGATGAAATCAACAGGTTGAAGATTGTAATACCCGAAACAGGGAAAACCATAGTCCCTAAAACAATCAACCAGGCAAACTATATGTCTGCAATCCACAAAAGCCCAATTACAATTTCCATTGGGCCGGCAGGTACTGGGAAAACGTATCTTGCTGTTGCAGTTGGCGTGAAGTTTTTGCTGACGGGCAGAGTGGAGCGCATCATTTTAACACGACCGGCTGTTGAAGCTGGTGAAAGCTTGGGCTATCTACCCGGAGACTTTATTCAAAAGATTAATCCTTACCTTAGACCTCTCTATGATGCTCTGTTTGATATTCTACCATACGAGAGAATTTCAAAATACATGGAAAAAGGAATTATTGAGATAGCACCGTTAGCGTATATGCGCGGACGTACACTCAACAAGGCATTTATCATACTTGATGAGGCACAGAATACTACTTCTTCGCAGATGAAGATGTTTTTAACACGGCTTGGTAATAGTTCAAAAATGGTAATATCAGGAGATATCACCCAGATTGACCTGGAAAAGCCACGACAATCAGGTTTACGTGCTGCACAGAAAATCCTTCAAGGCATTGAAGAGATTACCTTCATTGAATTTTCCAAAGAGGACATCTGCCGACATCCAATAGTTGAAAAAATTATTGCAGCGTATGAAAAACATGCTGAATAATACTTTCCGGTTACTGATATGTTAAATTCATTTCTGGTATTTAAAAGAGGTATACAGTTTGCTTTTAAGAAAAAAAGCCTTAAAGCTTCATTCATATATACATTAATAGTTATTATTACGGCTACTGTTCTTCTGACTTTAAACAGGATAGGTACTACCTATAGTTATCAGGCAGGAGATATAGCACGTGAGGATATCCGTGCCCCCATGACAATAGAATATCCAGTTGCAATTGAAACTGAAATTGAGAAAAACCGTATTGCCGAAGCGTTGCCTGCAATCTTTGATCTTAATGAAGCAATTGTAGAAGATAAGCTTAAAATAAGCAATATGCTGTGCGAAGCAGTGATAAAAGTTAAACAACAGATGCCCGATACCAATCCTTTGAAGCAGGTTCTATTGCTGAGGACAATGTTGCCCGATTACCTGCAGTATTCAGATAAAGTGTTAATGGGGCTGTTACAGTATGATGAGCAGCTTTTGCACCGAGACATGAATAAGATTTTATTGCAAATATACAATAACGGCATCCTGGAAAAACCGTATGATAACCCCTTACGGTTGCAATCAAAATATGTTATTGTAAGAGTAGTGGGAAGTGCAGCTGAAGTGAAGGAAAAGCAGTTGAGTGTAGATGCGCTCTATGACATGAAAAAGATACAATCATTGGTGCCCGTCATAACCAGAGACATCCTCAGCAAGCCATCAAATGATGTGGTCAATGCAGTAAGCTCGGTAATTATCAGTTTGGTGCAACCCAATCTCTTTTATAACGAAGAAGAAACAAAAAGACGAATTGAGGATGCTGTGCAGTCAGTGAAACCTGTTATGCGTGTGATAAAAAAAGGACAATCCATCGCACGTGAGGGTGATACTATCACTGAGGACATGCTGCAGAAAATTAATATCATAAATAAGAATGCTAGATTTTCTGGTACGGGCTTTATTGTTGGATTGCTGCTTATACAGTTAGGTTTTTTAGTAATATTTGGATATTTTCTTATTACTTACTATAGCAATCTGGTTGTTGATAATAAAATGCCATTAATAGTATTTACAATAGTTATGGCATTTATTTTTATTGCGTTCTTTGTGGCTCGATGGCAAGGCAGGGCCTTTGAAGGGTTATTTTTTCCGCTTCTTTTGCCCATACCGCTTGTTACTATGTTACTTGCAATTATGTATAATATGCACATTGCCATGTTAATTGGTGTATACATGGTATTTTTTGTTGCAATGATTACAAAAGGTGATTTTACTGCTTTGCTTCTTTCATTCAGTTCTGCTTTGTCGGGTGTGTTTGTGGTTGGTGATGTTGAGCGCCGCTCTGATTTTCTAAGAGGTGGCGTTACGCTGGGCCTTATCAATTCGGTGATAGTTATTGCTGTTGGATTGATGCAGGAGATGCAATTCAGTAGTATTGCAAATAATATTGGCCTTGCTTTTATCTCAGGTATTATTAATGCCATCATTGTATTTGGTGTATTTCCCGTGTATGAAAATCTGTTTGGTGTTACCACAAAGTTTAAGTTACTGGAGCTATCGGACTTAAATGCACCTATATTCAGGGAAATGCTCATAAAAGCTCCTGGAACTTATAACCATTCGTTGATGGTGGCAACACTTGCTGAATCAGCATGCAAAGAAATTGGTGCCAATGCATTACTGGCACGAGTTGGTGGATACTACCATGATATAGGGAAAATACAGGATGCTAATTTTTATATTGAAAATAAAGTAACTGACCCGCGCGCAAAGGATATGTCAGCCCTTGAGTATTGTAAATTAATTATCTCACATGTTGAAAAAGGAGTGGAACTTGCACGCAAAAATAACCTGCCTGAGATGGTTATTGATTTTATAAAAGAGCATCATGGTCAGACAGTGATGACATATTTTTATCATCAGGCACTTGAGGAAGGAAGTACAAACGGGAACAGTATACAGAAAAGTGATTTTCAGTATCCCGGACCAAAGCCGCATACCCGTGAAACAGCAATAGTGATGCTGGCTGATGCAATTGAAGCAGCTTCCCGCTCAATTCAGGAACCTACCATGGAAAAACTGGATACGCTGGTAAAAAGGATAATCTATAACAGGCTCAATGAGGGTGACCTAGAAAGAGCTGATATTAATATGAATGAATTGAATAAGATTCATAATGCATTTGTACAGGTATTACAGGGTATTTTCCATTCGCGCATTGAGTACCCAACCAAAGAAGCCATAGACCGATTGGAGCAAAAATCATCCAATGGCAATAAAGGTTAATGTAGAAATTGAACATGTAACTTTACCTAAAAGTATTGCTTCATTGTGTAAAAAAAATATTGTGGCTATACTGCACTATCTACATATTGATAATGTTGTTGTAACATTGATATTTACCAATGATGAGGCGATAGCTCAAATAAACAGTACTTACCGTAAAAAAAAAGGACCAACTGATGTTATATCCTTTGCCTATCGTGAAGCACCAATGCCAAGTGTTTGCACAGAAGAATATTTAGGTGATATCTTCATATCGCTTGAAACTGCTCAAAAGCAGGCAACAGAATATGGCATAACGCTAAAAGAAGAATTGCAAAGGTTGGTAGTTCACGGTGTATTGCACATTCTTGGGTATGATCATGAGAAGTCTGCATATAAAAAAAAGATAATGCAGAAAAAAGAAAAAGATATTTTGGATAAAATCCAATCAAAAAATCTGGCTAAAAAAAGTAAGTAAATATATGCAGCTACCATAAAAAGTAGTTTTATATACATTATAAATACTACTTAATATGATAGACCGTACTTTGGTAATTAATTTTTAATAATTGGTTCAATCATCTTTAATAGTTCATTTGCCAATGTTTCATTATATTGAGCAACTTCTTTTTCCAGTTGTGGAATATTAGTGCCCTTTTTACATGAACTGAAGTAAAACTTAATTTTTGGTTCTGTACCTGAAGGGCGCATGGTTAATCTGGCACCATTTTCCAGAGTAAACTGCAGCACATCAGATGAAGGCAAGTCCACAGTGGTAGTTTTGCCGTCAGTTAAATCAGTGAGTATACCCTGCTTAACATCAAGGATTGAATGTACTCTTGTTTGAGCAAATTGTGTTGGTGGATTGTTTCTGAAATGCCTCATTATGGATTCTATTTTTTGAATACCTTCAACACCTTTCAATGTCAGTGAAACTAACTTTTCACCATAATAACCAAAACGGGAATATATCTCATACAAAAAGTCTTTGAGTGATTTTTTCTGTGTATAAAGCCAGTGTGCCATCTCAGCAAAGAAGTAGCAGGAGCTTACTGCATCCTTATCGCGCACAAAATCAAGTGGCAGATAGCCATAGCTTTCTTCTCCACCAAAAATAAACGTACGCCAACCTTCATAATCCTTCATCTTTTTTGCAATCCATTTGAATCCGGTCAAAACATTTTCAATGGTGACATTAAAATAATTTGCAATTTCTTGCTGGAGGTCAGTGGTGACAATTGTTTTAACCACAAATCCATTTTCTGGAAGTCTGTTTTGCTCTCTCAGACGCAAAAGAATATAATATAAAAGCATACTGCCTATCTGATTTCCATTAATGAGAACATACTGTCCGTTATCATCTTTAAATGCAACGCCCATACGATCAGCATCAGGGTCAGTTGCCAGCACTATATCAGCATTAATGCGTTGTGCAAGTTCAATAGCCATTGTAAGCGCTTCAGGTTCCTCCGGGTTGGGTGATTTCACTGTTGGGAAATCTCCATTGGGTATAGCCTGCTTCTCAACAATATGGACATTGGCAAATCCAAATGTTGCAAGGATGCGCGGTACTATTCGGTATCCTGTCCCGTGTAGCGGAGTATATACAATATGTATGGGCGATAGCTCATCTGATTTGAATCGCACACGGGAAAGCTTCTCAGCATACACATCTATAATTTCATCTCCCACTGTAAGGATCATATTTTGAGCTATCGCATCATTAAAATCCATTTTTTTAATTTGTGTGATATCCTGAATTTTTGCCACTTCTTCAATTATTTCTTTGTCCTGCGGTGGCACAACCTGACCACCATCATCCCAGTACACCTTATAACCGTTGTATTCGGGCGGATTGTGGCTGGCTGTGATGACAATACCAGCTGTGGCCTGAAAATGGCGTATTGCAAATGAACAGATGGGTGTAGGCATGATATCCTTAAAAAGATATACTTTGATTCCATTTGCGGCTAAAATGCTTGCAGCTTCTTTTGAAAATACATCGGACATTCTCCGCGAGTCGTAGGCTATCACCACACCTTTTGCAGCATTGCCTTTTTGTACAATGTAGTTTGCAAGTCCCTGTGTTGCCATACCAACAGTGTATATGTTCATTCTGTTTGTACCGGCACCAATAATGCCTCGCAAACCACCAGTACCAAACTCTAATGATGTGTAAAAGCGCTCGTAGAGTTCTTTCTCATTCTTCTGTTCAACAAGCTGTGTCACTTCATGTATAGTGGCGTCATCAAATGGTGGTTTTTGCCACTGTTCTATTCTTTTTTGAATGATGCTGTCCATAGTTGCTGTCTCCTTAAATTATGGTATTGCTAGAATATTTTACACTATTACCCTGATGGGGGTCAATAGTAATATAAGAATAGTATAATGATAATTTCTTACAATACTATTTATTTATCCATATTTGAAAAGCAAATAATAATAAAAAACAAGGTGCACCACAAAACAATGTGTAGATTATCTATTTGAAGTTGCAATACAAATTTTAAGAATAGAATTTTTAATATGTTCATTGTGAAAAAATGATAAGAAGTATGATGGATTAATTTTTATGCTTGAATTTTTTATAAATTATATTTTTGATGTAGCGTTGAGAATAAATAAAAAAAATACTTTGGAAGAGGAATGTATGAACATTGAAACCACCACCTGCATTTCCTATAAACATCTTGAGATTTGTAAATTGCATGCTAAAAAACATGGCATGTCACTACGCACATTTTTATCTTCGCTCATAAGTTTTGCTGCTCAGCATAAAAAGATTCATGTTAGGTATTTTAAACAAGTTAAATATAGAGCCAAGAGTGGAGGTGATTGGAGCCGGCTGCATCTGGTATTATATGATGATGAGTATGAATTTTTTATGGATGTAAAGAAATTGTGGAAGATGTCGCTGGCTTTAGTGATTGAGTTTTGTTTAGATAATGTATTATATGAATTTTTACAATTTCTAACAAAAGCAGAAGAGGATGACGATTACTATACCGATAACTATCGATATAAAGGGTATACATTTGAGACGGGGATAGAAGAAGAAATATTTTTCTATAAACTTTACTGGGGGCCCCACCCAGAATTACTTAAAAAAGCATCAATTTTTTAACAATACTATTTAAAATTCTAACTACGCACTACAAATACAATATGGCACAGTATATGGCATTTCCCTGCCACAGTAAGAGAGTAATGTAATAAATAAATTTCATTGAAAGATTTATTGCTATGAATATTATAGGTATATTTATTTTTTATATGATATATTATATGCAGCTATTGCCTTATGGAAACTATTATAAAAAAAGTGTACACATTTATAACAGACAATAACCTCATAGTTTGTGGCGATAGAGTGCTTGTAGCAGCTTCTGCTGGCAAAGATTCCATGGCACTATTGCATATACTATTTGCTCTGAAAAGTAAACTTAATTTCACGATTACGGTGTACCATCTTGATCACATGGTTCGCGGACAGGAGTCTTTTGACGATCTTCTCTTTGTACTTGCGCAAGCTTCACGATATGGAATTCCTGCAATTTTAGAACGATATGATTTTAACAACCGTAGGCAAAAGGGTAAAAGTTTTGAACAGCAGGCACGTGAATATCGGTATGAGCGACTTAAGTCAATAGCAAATGATTATGGTTATACTAAAATTGCAACAGCACATACAAAAAACGACCAGGTTGAAACCTTACTGATGCGTATATTTCAGGGAACAGGTCTGCAAGGCTTACAGGGCATAACAGTTCACAGGGAAAATATAGTAAGGCCGCTTCTTGTACTAACACAGCAGGAAGTATATGATTATCTTCAGTGTAACCAACTGTTGTATCGCCATGACAGTACTAACGATGATGAGTATTACCTCAGGAATTATATTCGCCATACAATTATTCCTGTTATAAAGGAGCGTTTCCCGCACTTTGATAATGCGCTTGTAAATCTTGGTAAACAGGCACATGATGCTATCCAGAGTATCAATCATCTGATGATGCAGTTGCATCCTGAATGTACTCAGGTTTTCCCTCATTACATACAGGTTGAGGAAAAAGCAATTTCTAGCAGTGAGTATCTGTTTAAGTTTTTTTGTGCATATATCATCAGTAACTATCTCAAAAAATATGTTGATACCAATATTCTTGACGCAGTATATCATGCTCATTTCTCAAAGAAAAAAAATTGTACACTGTTTGAAGGAAAAGGTGTGTATATTTACAGGCGCTATCGCCATGCCAATTCATTTTTGCTTTTTTGTGCTGAACCTTTAATAGTGGGCGATAGTAACTATGAATATATTCTCCCTATAGGACAAACTGTTACAATAAAAGAAGCAGGTATTACTATTGCGTGTGAGATAACTGAATCAGTGAATATGCAACAATCTGAAAGCCAATCGCTTATTTTGCGATATACTGGATGTGATCATATTGTTATAAGAAATAGAAGAACAGGCGATGCTTTTATCAGTAAAGCAGGCAGGCGATCTCTAAAACGATTATATATTGACTACAAACTAACACCCGAACAGAAAAAGAAGGTACCGCTTATTGTAATAGATAACAAAATAGCTGCAGTGTTACGTAATGTAGTAATGCAACAAAAACCTGCAATTTCGTTGCTATTTTTGCCTGAAAAAGCTCAAAAAATGCTTGTTATCCGTTACTGGTTTCATAATAATGTGTAGAAATTATACATTGTGCAATAAAACAGTCTTCTGCTTCTCCTTTAGGAAAAGAGAGGCCTGTCACAATAAAAATATTTGAGTATTTCAGTAATTGTAGTATCTTGTAAGTAAAGGCTACTTTTAAATATATGTTCAACTTCTTGATTAATTACAGATAACCACGGGAGATTATATGAATAAAGCTGCTAAACAGGTTGCTCTTCTTTTGCTGATAGCGCTGCTTGCTATCGCCATATTCAGAATGAATGATATGAATACCCAAAAAGTTGAGCAACTTCAATATAGTGATTTCATAAAAAAAGTATATGAAAACAAAGTTAAATCGGTTACGATAGTTAATGGCAAAAAGATTGAAGGCACTTTCACTAAGGGTGACAAGGTGTATCTATTTGAAACTGTCATACCATACCAGGACCCTGATTTAATTAAGACACTCATTAATAACAAAGTTGAAATTAAAGGCGAAGAGGTTGATGACAATCTCTTCTGGAAAGGACTGCTTAATTTTTTGCCATGGCTGCTTTTCTTTGGGTTTATCTGGTTTTTTATGATCCGCCAGATTCAGTCCACTGGCAACAAGGCAATGAGCTTTGGAAAAGTAAGGGCAAAATTACAGCCTGAGACAAAGAATAAAGTGACATTTGCTGATGTGGCAGGTGTTGATGAGGCAAAAGTTGAATTGCAGGAAATCATTGAATTCTTAAAAGACCCTAAAAAATTTATCACTATTGGTGCAAAAATCCCTAAGGGGGTACTGTTAGTTGGACCTCCGGGCACAGGAAAGACGCTGCTTGCCCGTGCCGTTGCGGGTGAAGCTGGTGTGCCATTTTTCTCAATCAGCGGTTCAGATTTTGTGGAAATGTTTGTGGGAGTTGGTGCATCTCGTGTTAGAGACCTTTTTGATCAGGGAAAACGAAATGCTCCGTGTATCATATTTATTGATGAGATAGATGCTGTTGGTAGGCTTCGCGGTGCTGGGCTTGGTGGCGGACACGATGAACGTGAGCAGACGCTGAATCAGCTTCTTGTTGAAATGGATGGCTTTGAGACCAATGAAGGTGTTATTATAATAGCTGCAACCAACAGACCTGATGTGCTTGACCCAGCGTTGCTCCGACCAGGACGTTTTGACCGACAGGTTGTGGTTGATATACCTGATATTAAGGGAAGGGAAAAGATTCTGGCAGTCCATACACGTAAGATTCCATTGGCAAAGGATGTTGATTTAAAGGTAATTGCTCGCGGTACGCCCGGTTTTACCGGTGCTGATCTAGCCAACCTGGTAAATGAAGCAGCACTGCTTGCTGCACGGCGCAATAAAAAGCGTGTTACCATGCTTGAAATGGAGGATGCCAAGGATAAAGTCCTAATGGGTCCAGAGCGTAAGTCAGTACTCATATCTGCAGAGGAAAAGAAGGTTATTGCCTATCATGAAGCAGGGCATGCACTGTTGGGTATTCTAACGGGTGCTGACCCTGTGCACAAAGTTACAGTCATTCCACGGGGGAGGGCATTGGGATTAACCATGCATTTGCCCAAAGAAGAACGCCATCTGCATAACAGGGAATACTGGCTTAACCAGATTACAATTTTGTTTGGCGGCCATGTTGCAGAAAAATTAAAATTTGGACAGGTGACAACTGGCTCCAGCAATGATATTGAGCGAGCTACTGATATAGCACGCCGTATGGTGTGTGAATGGGGCATGAGTGAAACATTAGGACCGCTTGCTTTTGGAAAGAAGACTGAACAGATATTTTTAGCACGTGAGATAGCTCAGCATAGGGATTACAGTGAGCAGACGGCGCAGCTTATTGATAAAGAGGTCCATGATATAGTTACCAGTTGTCGTGATAGAGCTATTAAGCTAATAGAAGAAAACAAAGATAAATTTGAGCTGATTGCAACAAACCTTATAGAACGTGAAACGCTAAATGCTGAGGAAATTGAACTTTTAATGAAAGGTGAGCAATTGCCTGCTATTCACAATGGCGAAAATTCTGAGCCCGAAGAAGAACCTAAACTTGAAAAGATGAAAAAGAAAACAACGCAGAAACCTTTATTGGATGATAAAGAAGTAATTCCAACATAACAAGTTTGGGGTTTGTATGATAGATGATGAACTGGACAGAATATTGCAGGATATTGATAGCGAGAAAGATTTTACTGTTCAGAAATCTCCTGGAAAGCATTTTAAAGAAGTCACGTTTGAAAATGAACATGATGAAATAGTACATGAAGTACCCTTACCAGAAAAAAAAGATGTATCAGAAGTAACAAAGTTTTTCAAACGCGGATTATCTAACGGAATACACAGACATGTTGAGCTTGCAAAACTATTACGTTCACGTCTGGATATTGCTGAGGTTCCTGAACAAGTAGTACCTGTTATTAAGAAATCATCATATTCAATATTTAAAATTATTGAAGATATTGAGATCCTTACAGATAAATTTATTAGTGAAATAAATGAAGCAAGTTTACGGAGAAAAGCAACCAAAGATTTTCCACTTTATTTTCCCGATGATTATCCCGATGATAACAGGCTGGATTTTATTGTGCTTAAGGAAATATATATACTGTTGCGTGCATTTAGCAGCCTTGTAAAAAAAGATTGGAGCGAGCTGGAAAAGCAATCCGCAGTGTTTAATTTTACTGAGGGTGGAAAGCAGCTTGCTTTGGCGCTGAATGATATTATTGTTGAAGGAAACAGTCTTTGTAAGGCCACTGATATATTACTTGAATTAATAGCTCACCATTTAGGCTTGCTTTCATTTCATTATAACTTGTCAGATGTTGATATACGATCAAAATTAAGGTTTAATGAATATAAATCCTACACATTGCAGAGTATATTGAATGAAATTGATTCATCGCAAACAAAAAACGAATTGGAGGTAGCTCCAAAGGATTTGGAATTTGATTCGTATGCACAACTTGGAGAACTTACAAAAAAACACATTGATACAAGCAGCTTAAGCAAGCATAGTGATAATGATGAGCACATACACAAGCCTCATGTAAGTAGTGTCCAAAATGAAACCATAGTCCCTTTTACTGTAAAAGGGGCAAAAGCATGGAATACTCGTGAACCGTATATTCTCCCGGTAGATGTAAATGTATATAACATTGAAAATGATGATCTTTTATATTTGGTCTATTATACAAAATCACAGTTATCAGAAGAACAGATCAAATCAGAATTACGGAGAGCTTTATTAAAATTAACTATCGACAAAGAAAAATACGATATTGTTGAAGATTATATTGAATTTCTTAATAAAAAAATTGTATCAATTTTACACGAAAGTATTGATTATTTTCAGATTCCTGAAAATGACCAATGGCTGTATTATTATCATTTGGGACCACACACTATTTGCCGTTTGCTTATTGCTGATATTCAGATGACAGGTGAAGGGTACTGTTTTAGTTCCAGGGATGGGAAGAAGATAAAAAAATTAGTACCGTATGAATATATAAAAACAATTGTTTTGGAATGGTGTGAGAATAACGTAAATAATAGAGACCTGCCGTTTGACAGCGTTAATGCTCTGGATTTAATACGAAGACAAGTTTCAAAAAAATATTTTTCTGAAATAGATGAGTTTGTTGCAAAAATTGATGCCTACCTGGGAACATTAAATCCTGATACGCTGAAAAAACTAGACCGCAAATCATTTATAAAGCAAAAAGCTTTGCAGGTTTATAATCAAAAACAGATAATAGTATTCAATCGGTTTATCGATAGAACTATTTTTAAGTAAAATGAAGGAATTGTATGTTTGAGGTCAAGCTATATAAAGGTGATGAAAATTTTAAAAAAATTCTGGATAGGAATAATATCCCAGTTGATATTTATAATCTAAAAGCAGCGATATTAGGCGTTCAAGCTTCGGCAGGAAGTATCACACTATTATCACTTGCAAAAGATTTTTTTAATGACAAAGTATTGGCAAACAGGGAAGTAGCAGATCAACTGGAATCGTTGTGGTTTTACCTGTTACGTTTGCAGCGATTTGATGACAATGAAATTGAACAACCTGATTTTAACAATAAAACACGTGGTGCATACACAGCGTATGTTTTGGCTAATATCATGCGCGCTGAAACATTTTTAAAGTATCTTTCCACAGGTCAGATTGATGAGATGCGGAACAATGAGAAGGTCAACAAGATATATTCAATTTTTGTTGGTAATGTCAATCTTCTTAAAGCTTTAGTTGTTAGTATGGAAGAAAAGTGGTCAGAAGATGATTTTGCCAATGATACCACTTTCCTTAAAAAATTAACTGGTTTTGTGCGAGTTATGTGGGATACGCAATTAGCATTAAAGGAACACGCAAAGATTTTTAATCTTCAGAAAATGAATAATAAAAATATTATTAATGCTATCCAGCAACAAACTGGAACTCAAATTGGCCGTAACGATCCATGTCCCTGCGGCAGCGGCAAAAAATATAAAAACTGTTGTGGTAAATAATGGATTACGAAAGCAGTGCCAGTATGTGTTTTTTTCGTAGTCCCTCAAGTATATTCATTGCATGTGTACGCTTAATATTTTCAAATATTGCAGGGATATTGTTTAATTTTTCTACCTGGTTTTTTGCTTCTTCCCGTGCTAGGCTGATAAGTTCAAAATCATTGACAGGATCAGCAAATTCAAACGCAATGCCTTGCCCATGTTGACGTGTGCCAATAAATTCTCCAGCACCGCGCATTTTTAAGTCCTCCTCTGCTATGACAAACCCGTCATCAGTTGAAGTTATTATATTAATACGCTGCAGGCTTTCGTTTGGAATGTCATCAGGGTAAATCAATACGCAGAACGATTGATATTGACCACGGCCTACACGCCCTCGCAACTGATGAAGCTGTGAAAGCCCAAACCGTTCAGCATGTTCTATGACGATAATTGAAGCATTTGCAACATCAATTCCTACTTCAATTACTGTTGTACTCACAAGCATATCAATTTTGTGATTATTAAAATCTTGCATGATTTTTTCTTTTTCTTCATTTGGTAATTTTCCATGGAGTAACGCAATGTGTTTTGTTGGGAATCGTTTTACTAAATGCTGGTATGTTGCAGTTGCTGATTTTAAATCCAGCTTTTCAGAATCTTCAATTAATGGTAAAACATAGTATACCTGTCTTCCCTCATTCATGTATTTTTCCAGCGATCGGTATACAGCTTCTAGTTTTGATGTTGGGAAAGAAAGTGTGGTAATAGGTATTCTATTGGCTGGTTTTTGTTTTATTATTGAAATATCTAAATCGCCATAAAGTGTAAGCGATAGTGACCGGGGAATGGGCGTTGCTGTCATAACCAAAAGGTCAGGCATATAGCCTTTGTTGCGCAAGGTAGCACGCTGATTGACGCCAAAGCGATGTTGTTCATCGATAATGATGAATCCTAAATTTGCAAACTTTACTGATTCTTGAATCAGGGCATGAGTACCAATGATGATGTTGATTGTACCTTTATGTAATTCGGAGAGAATTTCCTTGCGTTGTGGTGCAGGAATTGAACCGGTAAGCAGTGCTATGTGTATTGATTCAGGTACAAATTTTTTAAACGTGGCATAATGCTGTTGTGCAAGTATTTCTGTTGGTGCCATAAACGCGACCTGTTGTCCACGACTTACCACCGCAATACTTGCGATCATTGAAACCACTGTTTTACCTGAACCAACATCCCCCTGTAGTAAACGGTTCATTGGGAAATCAGCATTCAGATCGTTGATTATTTCGTTTATAGCATTAATCTGGTCATCGGTAAGAGTAAATGGTAGCGTGCGCATGAATTCTTTATATACTGAATCATTAATTGCGGGCTTTTTATGTGTGCTTGTTTCCCTGATGTATTGTCGTGAAAGGTGCAGGTAGTATTGCAGGAAAAAGAGTTCATTGAATGCTAACCGTAATCGAGCTTTATGTGCTTCATCCATGTTAGCAGGAAAGTGGATCTGCTGTATAGCCTGTGATAGTGGCATGAGGTTTAGCCGGCTAATCATTTCAAAATCAAATGGTTCTTGAATGTGCTGGTGTGCCAGTTCAAGTGCACTGTGAATAATCTTTCTGAACACACGTGAGTTAAATCCATTAGATCTGAGTGTTTCAGTTGAGGGGTAAATTGGAACTATCCTGCCTGTGTGTAATGCGTCAGAGCTATCGCCAATAAAATCATACTCCGGATGGACTATTTGCTTTGTGTTGTAATAATCAACCTTGCCAGAAAAAAGTACCACATCACCGGGTTCAAAAAGCTTGATAAAATACTGAATGCCGCCAAAAAATACTCCCGACAATGTATCGCTACCATCACCAATCACAACTTCAAGAAATTTGCGCCGATGTCCTGAAATTTTAACCTGCTTTACAATTCCAGTCACTGTTACAAAATCATTCACAAAACAATCCTTAATTTTCTTTGTATTGGAGCGGTCAATATATTTCCGTGGAAGGAAATAGAGCAGGTCCTCTACAGTTTCAATGCCAAGCTCCTGCTTTAAAAGCTGTGCGCGCTTTGGGCCTATGCCTTTTATGTATTGAATATTCTGATCAAGCACGATTATTCCTCTTCGGCGATATACCACACAGATCCGGGTATTTGCACATATTTGCCATCACGGGTATAGAAGAAAGAGTAATTGCGGCCATCTTTTGGTGTTGTTATCTTTTGAACGCCATACCATCGTTTTATAATTTTACCATCATACCCAAACACGGTGATGGTGAGGTTTTGACCGGTTATTGTTTCTATTTTTCGCTGTACAATATTCTTTTGTTCATAGGTAAAAAAATATTTAAAATATAGATACACCCCTGATAGCAGAAGAATAACAAACACTGCACCAAAAAGATACAGTTTTGATTTTGTAGTCATAATTATGCTCCCCCTAATATGAGAATTTGCAATTAAGGCTTAAGTCTAATTCAATTCTTTCATTACAATCATGAATTGATAAAGTCATAATAAATTCAACATTATATAAATATTTTCATTGTATTTTAATGCTCTTCAATCCAGCTCTTGTGCAATCCTTTAAAAATTTACGATTTTTATACTTTTAATGAGATTACAATCTAGAAACAAATAAATACCCATAGTATAGCATAGCCCCAGCGTAAATGGTTTTTTACAACGAATGCATTTTATGATTACGCGTATAGTATAAAAATGTCAAACCCAAATAGAAATTTGCCGTCAATAAAAATGATACTTGACTTTAATTATATTTACCCTAACAATCTTGCAGTAATGTTTTATAAATAATGAATAGTGCAATTACTGCATGTTGCAGTTGGTATGTACATTACATATATTTACATACACAAATCATTCATTGGATAGGAACGTCTATGATTTATACACGAATATGGATATACGTATTGATTATTGTTATACTGTTTGCAAATGGATGTAAAAAAGAGAAAATATTTGAGATAGAACCCAATGATACATATACGCAGGCTAACCTGATTAACATTGGTACATCCATAGATGGATACATCAACACTGAAAGTGATATCGATTTTTATATGGCAGATGTTCAGGCACCTGCACTTTTTGATATTAGTGTTTCCGCAGTAAAAGGTGTGAATATAGCTTTTACTCTATGGAAGGCAACTGAAGATGGTATTGAGCCATTAAAATATGTTGACGATATGCGTAAATCTGCACCTGAACGCCTACGTGGCTTTAAGGTTGTCAGAGGTAGGTATTATATATCAGTTTCTCATGGTGATAAGGATCCGCGCATTAAAAATACTGAAAATTCATATTCATTGCTTGTGACACAGGAAGATCCTGAAAGTTTTGAGTCAGAGCCCAATGATACAATATTGTCTGCAAATCCTATACAGATTGGTGTTCCTATGCGTGGGTACTATTCCCCTGCTTTCAATAAAGCCAATACCAATGCAGTTAATCCCAACCGCGAAGAAGACTGGTTTACGTTCTATGTTGACGAAGCCCCGGTGGTGTGTGATATTGAGGTTGCTGGTGTTACCGGCATAGAAGCGCAGCTTGATATTGTTGATGCGCAGGGTAATGTGTTATTTTCTTCAAATCCACAGGGGCAGGGAGTCAGCCAAATAGCAAAAGGCATAGGATTGCCAGTTGTAGGTAATTATTATATAATGGTTGCAGCAAGAAATTATGCTGCAAATAATGAAACACCATATAGCCTCATCGTCACTACTCGAAGCTATGACAACACTACCGAGATTGAACCAAACAACATTATGCCGTCATCCACACAAGTTGTGAATGATACCATCATGGGCAGAATATATCCTGATGGGGACGTTGATTACTATAAATATGGTGGCGATAGCTCCGACACAACATTTTATCGTGTTGAAGTAACACCACCAATGACACTAGACGTATTATTTTCAATTTACAATGCCAAAGGCGAGGAACTCTATGTGATAAATAACGATGGTACCGGCCACAAAGAATTACACCCAAATTGTTATATCAGTGCGCCATTTTACGTAAAGGTGTGGGCAAAACGCGGCCAGCTTGACATGGACAATAGTTATTCACTGGCGATAGCTCCTGTAACTATTCCTAACCTTATTGATATTGAGCCAAATGATACAAAAGAACAGGCAAACACCTCACAGGGGAACACAATAACAGGATATATATCCAAAAAAGCCGATACTGATTATTATCTTTTGCATTACAAAGGGCGACAGAAAAAATATTTTATGATAAAAGCGCCTGAAAAAATTCCTGTTTCATTTTCAGTAACTGATTCTTTGGGGTATATCCTGCAAACAGTAAAAATTAAAGCAGGGCAATCTGCAACAATAAATGAAATAATTGACAGCAAGGGGTATTGTATAGTAAAGCCATTGAATGATGCCTATGATGGTATATATTCAATAGAGATAAAGGATAAGCCATGAAGATAAATAGATATTTTATTGTACTGATGGTTCTTATTAGTACTATTACGATTTCCTGTAAATCAGTTCCGCAGTATCAAGAACCGGTTGAACCTGTTATTGCTCCTGTTGAGGTCAGTATTAATTTTAGATTCATTGCATATGATACGGGTATCACCAACCCTGATGATGACAAACGGTGCTATTACCGAGTATTTATTGATAAAATTGATGCTGGGAGGACAACCATAGGACTTGAATCACAGAAAAAGTATTTTGAAGCAAAGCTATCGCCCAACACTCACCTTCTTGTAATAGAAAAGTGGACACTTGATGAGCGTGAAGGTGAATATAAAAAAGTAAATAATATATTGCAGCCTAAACCCAATTATTTTTATTTTGAAACCAAAACATCAGAAGTAACTGAAGTAACAATGGTTAATGATAAAAGAACAAATGCAGCGCAGTATTCAGTGAGTATGCGTTAATAAAAAAATGTTTTTAAATAGAAAACTCAGATAGTTGAAAGTGCCAGCAGATATTATTAGACTAGTGAACAATGCATAATACTACATTTTACTTTTGGGATACAAATGTTTTTATATGCTTATAAAATTTGTAGGCATATTCAAAACTCGTTGGTAGTTTTAAAAATTACCTATAAAAAGCATTACATGAATTTTTATATGAACACGGAGAAGGTATCCTTAAAAAATTATTAATTATTTTTAATTCTATACCATTGCAGTATTGTGTGATATGAATAAATATTTGACATTCATTATAGGGTTATCAAAATCAAAGTTGTTAGAAAGATAATACTTTGGGAGGATGTTATGAATATTGAAACAACTACATGTATATCTCTAGAACATTTAGAGTTGCTTAAATTTTACGCCAGAACATATAATATGTCATTACGTACATTTATCTCAACAATGATAAGCTTTGCAGCTCAGTGGGAAAAGGTTAGTGTAAAATCGTTTAAACAAATCTCATATAGGAAAAAAGGGAGTAGTTGGAAACGCTTGCATTTAGTGTTGTATGAGGATGAATATGAGTTTTTTATGGATGTGAAGAAGGTGTGGAAGATGTCTTTAGCAAAGATAATTGCATTTTGTTTGGATAATGTACTTGATGAATTTTTGAAAATTCTTGATGTGATTGGCGATGATGATTATACCGATAACTATCGATATACTGGCTATACATTTAGCGTTTTTAGGGAAGAAGGTATTGTGTGTTGCCAATTCTATTGGGGACCACATCCGGAAATAATAAAAAAAGCAAAAATATTAGGACATCTATAATATACATAAGAAAGGAAAATAATAAAATTATGTTCTCCTTTTCAAAAACGGATGCGTTAGACTTAAATCCTTTTGAAATCTGCTCAATCCGCCCTCCTACAGAAAATTTAAGCTTAACGTTCAGGCTAACTCGAAACTGCTACTGGAACAAATGTGCATTCTGCCCAGTGTATAAATGCGGCGCAAAATTTTCACGCCGAACGGTTGATGAGGTTATTGAGGATGTGCAGCGGGCAAAACGCATTGATGATTTTTTGTTTGAGCATGGCATTGGATATCCAGTGTATTCAGAAGCTGATTTCTATAAATTGCAGGGTATTGTGCAGGATGTACAACGCCAGCGATGGGAAGCAGGGATAGTTGATGTAGCAAGTGTTGACACTAGTGATGAAAAAAGTCCCATGAATGTTGATGACGAACGTATGCAGTGGTTTATGCAGTGGTTTGTGGAAAAGCCAACATTGGCACAATGCTTTGAACATATTGTACAGTGGCGCATCGGTGGGAGCAAAACCTGCTTCCTTGGTGATGCAGATGGACTGATAGTACATGCAAATGACTATGAAAAGCTACTATCGATCATAAAACAAAATTTTCCAACATTGGAACGCTTTACCATTTATGGGCGCACTAAAACTGCACGTAAAAAAGATTTTAAAGAGCTTTCTTGTATTCAAAAAGCAGGTATTAACAGAGTGCATTTTGGCCTTGAAAGCGGCAGCGATGAGGTTTTAAAGCTTGTAAATAAAGGCGAAGATTCTCGCGATCACGTTGAGGGATGTATCAAAGCTAAAGATGCAGGTTTGTCTGTTTCTGTATATATTATGCCGGGATTGGGCGGCAGACGTTTAAGCCACACACATGCTCACCAAACCGCGCGAGTTATTAATGCCATCAAACCTGAATATGTACGTTTACGCACGCTTTCAGTATTTCCCTATACACCACTTTCTGATATGGTTAAAAGTGGTCAATTTGAACTATGCACAGATGATGAGATAGTTGATGAAATTGAAATGCTGATAACACAAATAGAAGTTCCAGTAATGCTGTATAGCGATAGCGCAACGAATCTATTGCCGTTACATGGACAATTACCGCATGAAAAAGATCAACTACTGAGTATCATTGGTGAGTATAAATCTAAGGATTATGCCGAACGTCTGCAGTATCGGTTGCGCGCACGATTGGAATCTTTTGTTGGGCAGTATGGACGTTTAACTGATGACATTGATGAACTTTTACAACCACTTATCAAGGGCAATCGGCTTGCAATAGATAATACGGAATATGCTGAGAATGTCATTACTGCAATTTATAATAAGCTTATGCCGTAACTAGTCAAATCCCAACTAACTTCAATCACAATAAAAAAGCTGCTCATAGGTGAGCAGCTTTGTAAATTACATTGTATAACATAATATATTATTTTGCTTGTTGTTGTGGTGCTTGCGGTGCTTGTTGCTGCGGAGCCTGTGTTTGTGTATTCAGCTCTTTTCGTAGCAATTCCATGTTTTTCTCAATTTTCTTTTCGTCGCGGAGTGTATCAACAAGCTCTTTTATTTTCATATTAAGTTTCTGTTGAAAAATCTGCTGCTTTATATACAGCTCAGCCTGGTCCACTGGTACACCTTTGAAACGCGCACGCTGCTGATTGTAGATCTGTTCAACTTCCTGGGGTGTAATAGTTATCTCGTTTTTGAATTTTTCCCGAATGTAGTATTGTACCACAAGGCCTTCTTTTGAAATATCTAACAAGGTATTCAATTCCTCGTTTTTCATAATGCCATCATCAATAGCTTTTTTGTATACAAGCCGCTGCTGGATCATCTGCTCCAGAAAATTATTTTTATTAAGGAGAGGATTTCGTTCCAGCTGTGCAGGGTCCTGTGCCAATTTATCAATTTCTTCTTTAGGTAGGTTATAAATGCTTTTCATCTGTGCATAGTAATATGCATTCAATTCGTTGTCGGTAATTTCATCGTTGTCAATCTTTGCAATCCACTTGCCACCATATTTATTGCCGCATGAAATTGCAAATGCCAGGATTGCAACAGCAATTACTGAATAAAAAATCTTTGTTTTCATAGTATCCATCCTTTTACTGTAATGAAAATTAAAAAAATATACCTCCGGAGGGAGGGGATTGTTGCTTACTTTTTGTGAAAATAAAAGTTTTACGATTGATAATAGATTACAGTAATTGTTGCAACAATTTTTTTATCTCTTCAAGTTTTTTTTCTGGTGGCATAACGCCTGTTACAAAATTAACTATCTCCCTGTCATACCTGTCTATTGACAAACGTTTGTCTTTTTGGATGAGTGCAATCAATTTTTTAATGTCAAGTTTTGCTTCTTTCGTGATTCGTAATTTAACAAGTTTGGTATCTTCCATAATTTCATCAATATACAACTGTGATGCCAGCGTTCGCACCTCTTCCATAGCAATAAAAGACTGTACCTCTTTAGGAGGTGGACCAAACCTGTCAATCATTTCAGCTGTAAGTTCAGTGAGTTCCTGCAGTGTCTCGCAGGCTTCGTATCGTTTGTAAAATTCTATCTTCTGTTTTTCATCATTGATGTAGGTATCGGGGATGAAAATGTCAGTTTTGATATATACAGGGGTCCTGAATATACGGACTGGCTTTTCTCCTTTGAGCTTTCGCACCGCATCCTCTAACATTTGGCAGTACAGGTCAAAACCCACATCCATGATATTGCCCGACTGCTCCTTGCCTAAAATATTGCCCGATCCTCTTATTTCCATATCTTTCATTGCAATTTTAAAACCGCTACCAATTTCGGTATACTCAGCAATCACCTGAAGCCGCTTCTGGGCATCTTCAGTTATTTGTGCATCTTTTGGATAAAAGAGGTATGCATACGCCTGTCTGTCCGAACGGCCAACGCGTCCTTTCAACTGGTACAGCTGCGAAAGTCCAAAAGTATCGGCCCTGTTAACTATAATAGTATTGACATTAGGCATATCAAGTCCCGACTCTATAATAGATGTTGACACCAGCACATCGTATTTTCCGTTGATAAAATCAATCATAACCTCTTCAAGTTCGTGCTCGTGCATCCTGCCATGTGCCACGCAAAACGTTGCTTCCGGCACAAGCTTTTCTAGATACTGTGCCTGCTCATAGATGGTACTGATACGGTTATGTACGTAGAATACCTGACCTTTACGCTCTATCTCCTTCAAAATAGCCATGCGCACAATGTCAGGATTGTCTTCATTTACCAGCGTTTCAATAGATTGGCGATTTTCCGGTGGCGTTGCAATAATTGACAGGTCACGTATGCCGGCAAGTGCCATGTGCAGCGTGCGGGGAATAGGAGTTGCCGAAAGCGTAAGCACATCCACCAGTAAGCGTAATTTTTTCAAATGCTCCTTATGTTTTACACCAAAGCGTTGTTCTTCATCTATTACTACCAAACCTAAATTTTTAAATTGCACGTCTTTTGCAAGCAAAGCGTGCGTTCCAATTATAATGTCAATAGTACCTGCCTTAAGACGTTCTTTTATTGACTTCATTTGCTGATGAGTTTTAAAACGCGATAGCATCTCGATAGTTACTGGATAATCAACAAAGCGTTTTGTAAATGTGTTATAATGCTGCATGGCAAGCACTGTGGTAGGTACAAGTACTGCAACCTGTTTCCCTGCCATTACTGCTTTAAATGCTGCACGGATTGCAACCTCAGTTTTTCCAAAACCAACATCACCACATATCAGGCGGTCCATGGGTTGTGGTTTTTCCATATCATCTTTGACATCTTCAATGGCGGTAATCTGGTCAGGTGTTTCTTCGTATTCAAACTTTGACTCAAACTCTTCTTGCCACATTGTATCAGGTGGGTATTGAAATCCTTTCAGCGCTTTACGCTGTGAATATATCTTTAATAAATCCTGTGCAATTTCCTCTACTGATTGCTGTACACGCTCTTTAATGCGGTTCCATGCAGATTTTTTACCCAATGCGTCAATCCGGGGTTGTCTTCCATCCAGGCCAACGTAGCGCTGTACCATGTTTATCTGATCAAGTGAAACGTATAGCTTATCACCTTCTGCGTACTCTATGACTAAAAAATCCCGCTCAACGCCGCCGGCACTCATGCGTTCAATCGCCTTAAAAATTCCTATACCGTGATTAATATGTACCACATAGTCACCTGGCGATAGCTCTAGGAAAGTATCTATTGGTTTAGAATATTTCTGTTTGAAATGCTTTTTCTTGCGGTATGATTTGCCAAAAATTTCGTGATCGGTTATGATGAGGGTTTTAATGCTTTCAATCTCAATCCCTTCATGAAGATTAGATATGACTATGCTGAAGTGCTTTTTTGGATTATATGTGGTAAATTGATCGGATGGATGAAATTCATTAAACAGATCATACAGACGACGTGCCTGTCCTTCAAACGAAGTGCTTACAATTATGTGCCATCCCTCTTCAATTCGTTTAGTGCACTCATTGCGTACATCCTGTATCCTTCCCTGAAATGATGGGATACTTTTGAGGTGCCATACCCTTTGTGAGTCAGTTGTAAATGGGTGCAGAGTGATACCCTGTTTTTCAATTTGTTGATAGCTATCGCTACGCAGTAGCTGTTGAGCAGGTACACACAATGTGGTTTCTTTTTTGTGATGATACAACTGATGATAGGTTCGTTCTAATTCGGACAGTTTTGCTTTTAGTTGTGTTGGGTCGCACAGGAATATGTGTGGGTTATGTGCAAATGAGATGAGTGTAGTAGCTTCAATTGCTAGTGGGAATATGTCGTATATGCCAGGGATATTTGCTTTATGCAATGACTCCAGAGCCAATCTGTTTAAGGAGCTATCGCCACCCTCTAATGCTTTTTGTAATTTTTCTTTTTCAGATTGCAACAGTAAAATTTCACGTCTGGGATAGATGGTGATGGTATTTGTTTCTTCAAGAGAAACCTGTGTCATAGGATCAAAGTAGCGAATGGATTCGCAGGTGTCGCCAAAAAAATCAAGGCGCACCGGATTAGCTGCATTTGGTAGATAGATATCAATGATGCCACCTTTGACCGAAAACTGTCCATAGCGGTCAACACGGGTTTCGCGCTCATAGCCATACTGGACAAGTGTTTCAATAACTACTTCAAAAGGGTACTCATGACCTTTGTTGATATGTATACCCTTTTTTAAAAAAAATTCCTTATGGGGGATAACTCTGAGCAATGATTCAATAGTTGCTATCACAATAACAGGTTTACCTGAAAGAAGCTGATACAGCGCAGTAATACGGTCACGCTCAATTGAAGATGATGGATTGACATACTCATACGGGAGAACCTCCAATGCGGGGAAGGGGAAAACTACATCGTCATTCACAAAAGTTGCTATATCTGCTACAAAGCGATTCATAGCATGATAGTCGACAGTGACCACAATGGTTTGTTGGCTAAAAGTGTTGAATGCTGTTGCAACAATGAATGGAAACGAAGAAATGTGAATGCCTTCTATAGAAAAGGCTTTTGCACCGGATGCTGCCAGTTGTTGAAATTCGTTGCCTTTTGCAAAAGCGCAAGTGAGTTCTTTCAGGATCATTATATGAAAAGTGTTATATTTTGTGTGAGTATACGTTTTACCTGCATTGTAAACCTGGTATAACCGTAAAGGTTATGCTTAATTTGCAAAATATATATACCAATTTTACGTTTATTTTATGGATTTTTCAATCTTTTTTATGAGGCTCTGACCCCATTTTCTACTTTAATTTTGCTATCGCTATTTTTTCTGTGATAAAAATATCGTTGAAGACTGTATGCGTAATGTATCAAGTCACAGAATTTGGAGAAAAATATATTATTATTTTATCGTATGACTGCCTCAATTGCCTTTTTATTTTTGTAATATTTCACTCCATAATAAATGCCTGCAGAGACGCCAATAACTCCTGAAGTTATTGCTGCTGCAGATATAATAGTGGTTACAATACCAAAATTAGTGAAATAGTACACAGCTATACCAGCACCTAAAGAAACTGAACCGCTTGCTGTAAAAAACAGTGCATTATAGCCGTTGTGAAGGGAGTTTTGCCGGCTCTGGCTTAAATAGTATACAAGGTCTGTTTTTGAAAGTACATCCACTGGATTTTTTTGTGTGACATCTACTGTAAAGGTCCCTTCTATCGGATATTTTTTATAATGGTAGTATCGCTTTTGTGAGGGTTTGTTGTTATGAAGCAACATAATTGTGTATGTATATGAATCAGGTATCAAAGCTACAGGTAATTGCACAACACAATACATACCGTCAATGACTTCTGGAGTAAGGGTATATTC
>JAOAIH010000043.1 GCA_026414805.1 Spirochaetota bacterium
ATATTTTGGTATTGCTGTCCCACAGATGCGCAGGGATAACTTTTTTTATGACAAGCTCACGAACCATCTCTTCCAGTGTGGGCAATGTTACCGCACCATCATGCTGAGTTGATATAACGATCGCACTGATGCGTTTTGGCCTGTCATTTTCATACTCAACGGTAACCTGAGATTTGCCATCAGGGCGTAAAAAGTCTACCTCACCTTTTTTGCGTATTTCAGCCAATCGTTTCACTAGACGATGTGCATACAAAATTGGCATTGGCATCAGTTCATCAGTTTCGGCAACAGCATACCCAAACATCATTCCTTGATCACCTGCTCCCTGTTCCTTGAAAAGACCCTGACCCTCGGTAACTCCCTGTGAAATATCAGGCGATTGCGGATGGACAAACACTTCCACAATACAGCTGTGCGCATCAAAACCTATTTCGGGGTTAGTATAGCCAATGTCAGCAATAACTTTGCGTGCTACGGCTTCGTAGTCCACAGTTACTGCAGATGTAATCTCACCGGAAATAATAACGCGGTTTGTGGTTACCAACGTTTCACACGCAACCCGCGAATAAGGGTCACCTTTTATGTGTTCGTCTAGAATTGCATCCGATATCTGATCAGCCACCTTATCGGGATGCCCTTCAGATACAGACTCTGAAGTAAACAAATAATTTCTGCTCATTGTCGTTTCTACTCCTTTATGTTTACAAAAATTGCCCAACCCTTACTACTATAAACATCGAAAGGCATATCGCATGAATATGCCTTTTTCTATAGTTACATTAATTTTAATCTATGTATATAAATGGAAGCCTGGTCAGTCTTTCCAGTGTATACATTCAGCTGGACAACTGTCAATAACTTCCTGAATTTTATCCTCTGAGGCACCTTTTGGATTTTTCACTTTGCTTACGCCATCAGGTGTCATTTCAAAAACTTCTGGCAATGTATCAACGCAAAGCTCACAACCTGTACACTCGCTCTGATCAACATACACTTCTTTTGCCATAGCTTCCTCCATTGATTTTAAGATATGTATAGCAATATACTACAAAGGATATGCATTCCTAATTTATTTTGTCTTCTCTTGCGTACCCTGAGGTTTTTCTTGGGCTTTTTGTTCTATGACCCCGCTTTTCTTTTCATCACTTAAAAGGTCCTTTTCCAGACTGCGTGCCCTGAATGATTCCGCAACTGAAAGCCCCAATGAACCTACCATGAAAAGGGCAACCATAACTGTAGTGATTTTTGTAATAATATCTGCTGTTGATGAACCAAATGCTGTATTGCTTGAACCGCCTAAAATACCCATACCAGCGCTTTTATCAGACTGAAGCAGAATAATGATAATCAGCAGTATTGACAAAATCACAAACAATACTGTTCCAATAGAAACAAGAATACTCATACTGCACCTTTTACTATTGATTAAATTTTCAAAAAAATATAACTATTTTTACCTGTCTACACTGTTACATTTATTATGTCAAGAAAAGATTGCACTTTAAGGCTTGCCCCACCAACTAGTACCCCGTCAATATCAGGCATGGCATAGAGCCCTGCTATGTTATCAGGTTTTACTGAACCTCCATACAACACAGGGATGGTTGTAGCCACTCTTTCATTATACAGCGTCTGCAATGTTTTTCTAATAAAAGAATGCATCGATTGCGCTATTTCAGGTGTGGCCACTTTGCCGGTACCTATTGCCCACACGGGCTCATACGCAATAACCACCTTCAGTGCATCATTCTCCTGCAACCCTTCAAAGGCCACCTTTATTTGGTGTTCCACAACTGCTTCTGATTTTCCTGCTTCGCGCTCCTCCAGAAGTTCTCCAACACACAGCATTGGGACAATACCATGAGCTATCGCCGACACAACTTTTTTGTGAATGAGCTCATCGGTTTCGCCAAATATGTGTCTGCGTTCAGAATGGCCAAGCAGCACGTACTCAGCCCCTACATCTTTTATCATTACTGGCGATAGTTCCCCGGTAAAAGCCCCTTCCTTTTCATAGTACATATTCTGAAAACCAACCTTAAGCGGTGTGCCCTCGCATGCAGTTTTAACGCACGTAACGTAGACTGCAGGTGGAAACAGCACTATTTCCCTTTGGGTTTTCAAAAGCCCTTCGGCGATACCAATTGTAAGATTCACCGCTTCATTTCTGGTGGTATACATTTTCCAGTTGCCGGCAAAAATCTGTTTTCGCTGTGTATTCATAGCCTATCCTTCTATTCAATCAGAATTGTATCTACAACATAGAATATACATTGAACCACTGGCTAATACATTGTAGCAACAAATAAACAAATAATAATGAAAAAAATTTTTTTCACGGGGACATTATATGTCATGGGTGTGTACTATTTTATTTTTGTAAATGTAAATGTAAAGAAGAATTTGATGTAATTTCAAATTGCTCATGGCAGCAATACAGGCCTTACACAATGCCCATGATGTATACCATTATTCTAAGATTTTTCAATGTAATTCATAGTTTTCTCAGTATGATTCCAAGCCTTCGTTATTTTCATTTTATACTATTTATTGTCATTCTGATCTTTTATTATTGTAATTCTGAGCTCTTATTATTGTCATTCTGAGACTTTATTATTGTCCTTTTGAGACTTTATTATTGTCATTCTGAGCTTTTATTATTGTCATTCTGAGCCTAAGGCGAAGAATCCAAACAGAGGCGATGTTACACTTTGTGAAATTACTATTCTTTGGCACCACATGCTTTAGCATGACTCAGTAAATAATATTTTCAAAGGAGGGGCGCCATGAAATTTGCATATCTCTTAAATCAGATATATGCAACTTTAGCAGGCTATAGACAACGCAATAGCTACTATATTCTTCTTTTTGCTTTTGCGTGTGCCATGACAATGGCACTACACACCCATGATATATATTTCCAGTGTATCCTTATGCACCTAATTCAGCTGTATCATGGATACAGATGGACAACAACATATATAAAGAATTATTGTGCACCGGTAAAACAATGTGTAATACCGTTAGAATTATTTAAACCAATTACTATCATCCAAGAAAAACTATTCATACATTCACAATAAGAGATTGCAATTCTATGCAATACTATGATGGAAACATATATTTTGTGCATAACGGATGCCTGTATAAAAACAACACAGTGATAATTGCCTCAGGAAAAGTTGATGATGCGATTGTAACACCAAGGGGCATTTTCTATCTTTCTGAAAATTTGTATATTGCATTGCACAAAACCCCATTATACTGCAAAGTACCAAAAGCTTGTAAGCTTGTGTATAATCCTTATAATAACTGGTTTGCAGCATATAGCAAACATTGTGTATATATAATACGTCCCAATTGCACCGTGTTTAAAAAATATCGATTTGTAAAGTCTATAAAAAATGTCTGGATAGCATACGATCATTATTTATCTCAGTTATACCTGTTCATAGCCTGTGGACATCACCTGTATATAACCAATGGATCTAAAATGCGGCACTATTACTGTGCTGATACCATAATCGCTGGCGATCAATACATAGTGTGCCATACTACTGGATTTTATGCACGTTCATATTTTACCAACGATAGAACTGATATGCACCACTCAATTTTTTCATCTACTCCTTCATTAAATAGTGCATATACTACTGATAACGCAAGCAATATTATAATCGGTTCCCCAATACAAAAAGCATTTTATCTGGATTCATATCGCATACCATTTGTACCTGATTACGGTTGTGTTGTTGTTTTCTCATCCAGCAATAATGTATATTTGCTTATAATTCACAATGATGGGAGAGCTTATACACTACACATTGCCAGCAATGTTGATGAATGGATTATTACAGACGACGATAACAACCAGTATATCCTTTATATACGCAGACAAGAGGAAATCACCAGATGCAACCTTAACCGTGAGCTATCCTACATCATATTTGCTGATCCTGAAAAAAGAATACCACATTATCCTCCAAATTATATAAAGCTTGAATGGAAAGATTGCACTACTGTTGCAATCAAACAAATTGCATTGATCCATTACATACTTCGTGCTCTCAAATGTGTTGTAAACGCTATCATCAAAGCTATCATCAAACTTTTAGAATGGATAATAAATACCCTTCCTTCATTATTTGAAATAATTATATGGTATATACTGTTTTTATTAGTGGTAGGTATTATTAAGAAAATTATTTTTTAAAGGTAGCATTACCAAAACCCTCCACAAAACCACAATGATGCTCCCTCTTTTTAAAAATGGGGATGCATGTTGCATCCCCATGTAACAATATACTCATGTATGTTTTACTTCATACAGTACTGAATCAAATCAACAACACGGCAGGAGTAGCCCCACTCATTGTCATACCAGCTTAATATTTTGATCATGTTGCCGCCCATCACCGATGTTGATGGCGCATCTACTATAGAAGAATGGCTGTTGCCTTTGAAATCTATTGATACCAGTTCTTCATCGCATACCTGTAAAATGCCTTTGAGTTTTCCATTTGCAGCTTCACGCAATGCTTTGTTTACATCCTCAGCAGTGGTATTTGATTTCACAGTGCATACAAAATCCACCACCGAAACATTAGGAGTTGGTACGCGGATTGCCAATCCATCCAATTTGCCTTTAAGTTCAGGTAGTACCAGCGCTACTGCTTTTGCTGCACCGGTTGTAGTTGGTATCATTGACAGCGCTGCAGCCCGTGCCCTACGGATATCTGAATGCGGCAGGTCAAGCAACTGCTGATCATTGGTATATGAATGAACAGTAGTCATAACGCCTTTTTCAACACCAAATGTGTCATTGAGCACTTTGACTACCGGTGCCAGACAGTTTGTGGTACAAGAAGCATTGGAAATAATATGATGTTTTGAAGAGTCATATTTATCTTCATTAACACCAAGAACTATGGTGATATCCTCGCCCTTGGCTGGCGCAGTAATAATTACCTTTTTTGCACCCGCATCAATGTGTGGCATAACCTTATCGCGATCACGGAATTTTCCGGTTGATTCTACAACTACATCAATACCTTCAGCTTTCCATGGCAATGAGCCTGGATTTTTTTCGGCCAGTATCTTTATTTCTTTGCCATTTACAATGATTGAATTATCAGTGTGCTCAACTGTCCCATCAAAAATGCCAAAAACAGAATCATATTTAAAAAGCATTGCTAATGTTTTGGCATCGGTTAAATCGTTGATACACCGCACATCAATATCAGAATATTTGGGATTACTCATAATTATACGCAACACCATTCGCCCTATTCGGCCAAACCCATTAATAGCAACCTTAATACTCATAACAACCTCCTGTTATCTGTAGTTTTTAAATATTCATCAACATACAAAAATCTATGAATACACAAATCAATATATACTATTTTTTAAAATTCAACACATAAAAATTTTTAAAAATTATAAATTTTTTAAAGCGATAGCTCAACAAATTGTTCAATGCAGAAAGCAACCTGCCTAGGGCGTTCAATATGCAACATGTGCCCCTTATAGGGAAATACCTGCAACATTGCATTTGGCATTCTTTTAAAGGTTGCGTATGTTACATCCAAAGGTACCATTTTATCTTTTCTGCTAGTAATAAAACATGCCCCAGTGGTAAAACTTTTAGCATCTTCTTCATAATTATAGTTGTTGCAGATGGAAAAATCATTCTTTAATATATCGCTACCAGCTTGTCTCATATACTCAATTGCAGTAGCCTTCATGGTTTCATCAATGCTTCCATAACTTAAATCAACTGCCAGTTTGCAAAAACTGTCAAAATCCTTTTCTAAAAGTTCAAAGACTACCGGATTAACCGTCAGTGTTCCAGCTGTTGCCAGAAACACTGCTCCCGTGAAAGGCACCTTTAAACGCGAAAGCTCAAAAATAATACCCCCACCCATGGAATGACCAAGCACAAAGACATTGCCCTGCAATGATTGTATAAACTGCGCCATAGCGTGAACATATACATTCAATGAGCATTCATAAATCTTTGATTTTCCGTGGGCTGGAAGGTCTATAGCATGTACGGTGATTTTTTTAATTTCATTCATTAACGGAATGAAAAGACGCGAATCCCCGCCAGCTCCATGAATACACACCAGGTGAGTTGCGGCATCTCCTTCTTTAGTGCGATAGTACATGTTGCCAAATGTTGTTGAAAAGTAATTGCCTTTCATTATATTTTACTCCTGCAATTGATGTATTCACTGCAAATCCATTAAATTAAAGACTATAACAACAATGTATATTAATCATTCATGTGAATCCACATTTACGTATTTAATGTATCATAACAACTTACAGAGTCATCAATATAATTATAATCCCTATTCATTTTTTAATTTATATAAGAATGTAACAAAATCTTATGTTGTGATTATGAAAAAAATAATTTTACACTTTTTTAATATCTTATTAGAAATTAAAGGAACCATTAAAAACTATCCTTATATGCATAAAATCAGCTTTGATGTGCCAATAATAAATGCATTCGCACAAATTACGAGATATACTATGATTAATACTGTGCAAAATGTGAATAAACGTAAAAATTTAGCTAATGTATACTTCATACAATTTCGCATGTCAACCAGGATTTAATGCTTCATGTGCGTTGTGTTGCGGCAGCCACAACTATAAAGCATCGTTTAGTGAAATTGATGCACTCTTTAAAGAAAGACTGAATTTTTTTCGCAATAAGGTTGCCGGTTGCAATGACCTCACTGCCATACTGAATGAGTGTTGTAAGGAGCTATCGCACATAACATTACCCCCACTATACCCTGATGCAACGCAATGCCCTTTTGTTGCATATACTGATACCACATATACCACAATAGGATGTTTGCTATATCCATACTGCACAACATTTGATTATCGTAGCCTTTTTATGGGAGCTATCTGCAAAACATTCAATTGTAGCGCTAACACCCCCGACTTACAGCATAAAGTGATAACCGCAGCAAAAGCATGTAAAGACTGGTACTACTACAGTATTGTGATTCACGATACAAAACTTTGTGATGAAGTAATTACATTACACACTCAGGGAAAGACAATTCAATCGAATATTATAAAAAGTAGAAATGTTTTATAATCCTCTACAACCAGTACCCATTCATATCGTTTAGCATCAGAGCTGTTGCCCATATACCGTAAAGCGGAAAACTTTACAAAATCGCCCTCTGAATTAAAATAAAACGTGCCGCTTCCTTTAGTGCCTTTATACTCCATGGTGGCAGCTGTATTATTATCAACTTCTTTCCACGTAATGTGAGGACTCAGTGCCAGTGAAGGGAACCAGACCATTTCAGCCAAGTATCGTTGCAATGCGCCTTCGTTGAGCTTTTGGCCTTTTTCGTTCACAACGTTAATAACTGAATTCAACTTGACGAGCATCTCCCCTTTGCCATTCTCAAACCTGTCCCGGCCTTCAAACCAGAACAAACTATTCATTGTGACATCCACCACCCAGATAAACGAAGGTATATCTATGGTGGTATATTGATATGCTGTTGCGTTATACCATGTATCCTGCTGTGGTTTCATTTTAAGCTTGGCGTGGTGTATAACCTTTGCACTACTGATATACGGTTTTCCAATAACTCCTGAATGAATAAGCCATTGTTTCACTGGAGCAGGTAATGTAGCTATATCTTGCTTTGATATAATTCTTTCTTTTGAAATGTTAGTCTGACTCAATATATGTGCAATTTCACCATTAACAAATTTTTGAAAACTATATTGCCCGTAGGATACAAGTACCACTAAAAGAATGATACGATTATTCCAAATATATATTTCATATTTTCAATCCTTCTTGAAATGAGATTGGATGCTATTCAAGAAACAAGTCGTAATATTTTCTTTAAAAAAAGAAGCCCATAATTATTTTTTGCTTTGTTATTTATCACAATCTATTATCACAACTTTTTTACAATTAGCCAGAATAGTGTCATATGAATCTTGATAAAAAATGCCTCTAAAATAATGTACTGCACCCTTTAAAATTTAATTTGCTCATTGCGTAGCAATAGTATCAAATTTTTTATTGACCATCTTGTATATATTTAAATCCAAGTTTAATTGATAATTCTGCTTTTATACATTCTTTCCCTAGATATGCAGCATGTGATAGCTGGGAAACCCACCCGTTTTTAATTATAGTTCCGTAGATACTCTTTGCATCTTTACCCTCAATTACTCTTAACAATGTATTGTCATACGAATAATGTTCCACTATAATGATCTGTTTTTCAGGTTTTGTAAGGATTACAAAATAACCAGCTTTGTCCATTTCAACTATTTGGGGATTCTGCGCCTGGATTACAGGCACAGTAGAAATAGTATATGACCTAGGTTCTACCCTGCTTTCTGCACATACGCGCGGCGAAACAATATCTAACGAATGCTTCCTTATTTCCTCCACTATTTTTCCAACATCTTCACATCCAATCATATCTACTACTCTCACCTGGTTGCGGAAAATATCTACTTCCTGTTTTGTTACATTTCTTAAAACTGGATATCTACCAGGGGAGTTTATAACACGCATGGTTTCATTAACTCCGTTTTCCCATAGCGCATGAAGTGTTTTCCCACTATAATGTCCTTGTGGTTCTTTTCCAACCAACAGAAGAATTTTAATAGTATTATTTGTAATAATATTTTTTATCACTTTATCAATGCCTATATTTTCTGTTTCAGTTTTACCCACGATGCAAAGTTCTTTGGGTCTTGCACTGGCAAGCATACCAGCAAGTTCCACACTGGCAAGGGTTGAAACGGCAACAGGGCAATCTGGGCCTTCACTCAAAACAAAATATTCTCCAGGGACTGGCGGCCAGCTTTGCTTTTGTATATTGAGGACATTCAATACTTTTGTAGAGGAAGGGGGCTTAAAATATTCATTGAATATATTCATTGCTACTGCTGGAAAGCAATGTTTACATCCAAGGCAATTATATTTTACCTCCTCCATTTGCAAAAGCCATTTCTCTACTTTTTTTAATAAATCTAGATACTCATCAATTTGAAGAGACCCAATCGAATTATGAAGTAGCTCAAGTGTTTCCTTCATGCATCCGCATCGTTTACATTTTTCAAGTACCATGCCCTGTGAGAGTTGGTTCAAAATGGTGCTTATTTTATCTATTTTATCTTTTCTTTCCATATTTCAACCCCCTGATCGGGGCTGTCTAAAAAAAAGTTTTGTTACAAATTATGCTGTGCCTATCTCAATAATTCTACCACAAAATGTTGCAAAGATATATTAAAATAAATGTAATATAAAATCAAGTAATTGCAAATTTACAAAATAACCTCTTTTAAAATATCTTATAATGCAAACATTCAAAAAAATAATGTATATGCCATAATGCTAATAATTACAATTGCTTATTGTGGGTATGATTACACATTGTGTAGAGTTAAAATGAAAAAAATAAAACATTTTGATTTAGCCTAACGGTTTTTGCCACACATAGTTTTCATGGAATATAGCTGAGGTTAGGTAAAGTTTTTATAACGCTTTAAATATTGTACCCTATACCCTTAAAAAAAGTATAACAGAAAACCCCATCTGATTGCATTGTTCTGTATAAATCCTGAATTCCTTTATCAAATGAAATTTTATCAATAGTAGAACTGCTTATCGCTTTCTCTTTTATTCCTTCAATCATAGCTGTGAAAGTATTTTTAATGAATCCTTCAACAAGGTAAGTTGAACCATACATAATCATTATTCATTTTAGTTTTACCTTCCAAATTACATATGCCCCCTCCCCTACAGTGTGTAAAAGATGCTTGGAAGAAGCATTGTACTCCTACTAGATAATAAAAAATTTAGCAAAAAATTTATTACAGGAGGTGCACAATGCTACAACCAAAGTATAAAAATGATCAGGATAATTGTAACAAAAAATTTTTCACAAACCGATACGAAAAAATTGTACAGCAGTACGAGGATCCAATTAAAAGTAAGAAAAACATTGGAGTAGTAAATAAATTTTATGAATTGCAAATTCAGAAATGAAGTGCAACACAAGATGAAAAAAAAGTAGCCTCATAAGGAGTATATCCAATAAAGTGATTGTTGATCCAAAACAACACATATGGAGGATAAGCTCTTATGAGACTAAATACACATCTAACAAATAGCGAACGTGAAATCATCCAGAAAATGGTGTATGCACAAGAAAAATTTTCACTACGGAAAATTGCACGAATGATAGGCCGCTTGACATTTACTGTGTTACGAGAACTCAATTAGAAATTATAATCTTTCTCAAGAGGAAAAACGAGAAATAGAGCATCTTGAAGGAAATTTAATAGAAAGTAAAGGAAAAGATGCATACCTTGTGACACTGGTTGATAGATTTTCTGCATACACTTGGGCAATTAAAGTTCCCTCAAACAATGCAGAGACAGTCCTCCGTGCAATCATTGAAGCATTAGACAAAATGCCACCTTTAAGCATTAATGCTATCATCTTCGATAATGGAAAAGAGTTTAACCATTATAGAAAGATAGAGGAAGCTTTGGGGTGTGATGTCTATTTTGCAAATCCTTATGCAGCATATCAACGAGGATTAAATGAACATATAAACAGACAGTATCGTCGTCATATGCCAAAAAATAAAAGATTTGCACACTTGACAGATGATGATGTTCGCGCTATACAGGATGCAATAAATGTAAAACCAAGAAAATCACGGAATTTCACTAATTATTCCTAAACGAAAAAAATACTATTAATTAAAAAAGCCTCCTTACAGAATGACATATAATAAAACACTATAAGGAGGCTTCAAAATGAAATTAGCAACGATATGAATACCATAATGAAAGAAGTTAACACAATTGCAACAAAAAATAACTACAATCGGTATATAAAGAAGTATCCAGTTGAGAAGATATTTGCACTATTGTTACATCATCAATATGTGGGGATGCACTGTGGGCGCAATATCGATTCATCATTTTTAACGGCGACTGCAACGATGAAACGGGCACGGCATAGGAAGCACAAAAACAGATTCAAATTGCATTTTATTGGATTAAGACGTTTTTAAAAGTGAATCATTAGTTAAGTCGCTTGCCACTAGGCATAATGATTCAATTATACACAGCTCTCATTGCGTATCTAACAGTATTGATAGTACAGATGAGAAATGTACCAAAGGTGAGAGTGATGGGGGATTATGTATATCCGTATTCACAAATGTTGATACATATAATAAATTGTACATATAAGGATATACATTTTGATAAAATTCTACAGTTTTCAGGTTAAGGAATTACTGGTGATTTTAATATATGTTTGCAAGTCATTGATTGGCACTTCAAGGCTTTGTATCAATTGCCTTAAATAGAGCTATGCGTTCTTCATCTGCAGGATGAGTGGAAAGCAAAGATGGTACATTGGTAGGGATCTTTTGCTGCAGCCGTTTGTACAAATTAATGAAATGTTTACCACTTATATGATGTTTTTTACAGTATTCCACCGCAAAGACATCGGCTTGGCGTTCAAACTGGCGTGAATAGCCATTGTGGATGAGCAAAAGTGGAAGCCCTATTGTTGTTGTTGATACAACATCACCAGCAATAGCTATTGCTATCACAAACAATCCAGAATTAAGCAAAATGTTGCGTACGCCGTGACGGTACACAACATGTGCAACTTCATGTGCAAAAATTGTGACAAGCTCATGTTTATGGTGGATTATATTAACAAAGTCATCAGTGATTATAATGGTCCCGTCAGGGAGGGCAAAGGCATTGGGGCCTATAAATCTACTGTTCCTGAAAACTATGTTGAAGGGATATTCGTTTTTCTGTGGCAGGGAATTGATAAATTCTCTATATTGTGCGGTGATGTTTTGTATACGCGTATGCGATAGTTGTGTTTTGGTAAAAAACTGGTTGTCAAGGTATTCAATTGTTTTTTCAGAAATTAGCTTGATAGTAGGCAGTGGAATAGAATATGCAATATGAGTAACTATTGTAGGAAAAATAAATTTAATGAAAATAAATACAATTATAATACTAACTGCAATGAGACCTGCTATGGCTGCAATATGTGATTCAAGATAATACAGCAAAGAAGCCATGGAACCTTTTTGTTGTGGAAGAATCCTTGCTATCATTGTATCCACTGCATCATTGTCAAATGTGGTGAATACGTCACCATCAGGCAAAAAAATCTGCCGTTGAGTGTTTGCTACACGTGGCAAAATTTTAAGTGAAGAAATGTTATTCTTTTTTATAATACCTGTTTCTGTTTCAATGATGATGTCTCCATTATCAAAATAGCGCAATGTTGCAGTATAAGAAGCACTGCTTCCTTTGGTGTACAGTGCACCTTTGATGCTAAAATCCGATGTCAAGGTCAAGGAAGCCTCCTAATTCTTCTGCAAATGACTTCACTTCTTTTTCATCCATACTGGTAATTTCATCAAGGTTGTCATTCAATATAATTGATAGGGAAGAATAAAAATATTTGATGTAGCGGATCCGTGCCCATGGTATTGCCAATCCTAAGCTGAATAGTATTGCCAAGATATTTGTTACAAATATATAGATATAGTGCAAATAATCCATTTCACAGTGCAATTGCGACTTGCTAATGTATATGTTGGAAATGACATTATTTAAAATAAAAATTTTGTAAAAAGCAGATCCTACGATAATAGATAGTATGATTAGCCCATATATCCCCAGTATTATTATAATTACCGATGCATCAATCTGTGTAGCTTGTTCTAAAATTTTTTTAAAGTAATCAGCCATACTCCATCCCATTGCTGTTACTATTATTACTATCACACCTGCAAATATCAATGATATCATTGTGGCAGCAATGAATGCAATATAAAAAGTTGAAGGCGTGCCCTTATACTTTATTGGCAGTGTACCAAAGTGATAGTTGCTGATTATATAATTCTTTTGTTTGTAATATATATATGGAATAATAAGGCCCAATGTGAAAGGCACCAGGATATACATCAACATGAAATATTTAAATGCATCTGCATAGCCTCCAGTAAAAATAAAGGGAATGTTACGATAGCAAGTGTATTTGCCTCTGAATCGCAGGCTATTCACAATAACCCATGGTACAATTGGCAATAATGATACTGTGAGGATTAAATTCAACACATTAGAATACTGCCCTGATAATGTGTAAACAATAAAGAAACCTAATGCAAGTAATCTTCCTTTGAGAATATTGGCTGGTAGTGCCGTGTACGAGAAAGGCTGGTTATCTAAATATATATTACCATATATGTAGCGATTTGTGCGTACTTTAGCCCATGCTGAATATATACCAAGGGTTAGCACTGTGAGCAATCCATTTACAATCCATATTTTGAAGTACTCTGATGTTTTACCTGTGAAATGAAAGGGTACAATTCTACTGTTGGTACTATTTTCAGTAATAGATTCCACTATGATCACCTCCTATGATATATCTATAAAAAGGTGTATACATTTCAATATGCTGTATAGTAAGGTGTATGTGTATAGTGTTAGTCAGGGATGCTCCATCGATAGATATATATTTATAACATTGTCATATTATTAAATTATGCAATGTGGTTACGTCAAGCACTATTTATTGTTTGTGTATATAGTGGTGATTGAAAACTTATTGACATTATTGTATATTGTATTGCTCAATTATCAGTCTATAGCTTGAAATGAATTAATTTTTACAAATGGATGTGATTTAAAGAAGGTAACAACAATAATCTGTTATTTCATTGGAAATAAATTTGTATTTTTATTGTTATATGAATTAAGAGGTGATTGCTTTGAAAATATCGTTTAGAATAATAGTATTTAAAGTACTTCCCACACGACTTTTATCGCGGCTTTTTGGGTATTGTGTGCGTATTCCCTTGCCAGCATTTATAATGAATACACTTATAGGCTGGTACAGTAGAAAGTTTAAGGTTGCGCTGGATGAAGCATTCCTACCTCCTGGAGGTTTTAAAAACTTTGATGAATTTTTTACACGGAATCTCAAAAGAGGGATGCGAACTGTTGATCCACATCCGCTTGCAGTAGTATCTCCAGTTGATGCGCTGGTGAGTGCGTATGGTCCAATAACTGCTGGGCAACTGGTACAGGCAAAAGGGATTATGTATGATGTGGGGTCGCTTTTGCCAGGAGAATTTCAGAGCCGGTTTGTAGCAGGATCATTCATCACACTGTATCTTTCCCCGGGTGACTATCACCGTATTCATTCGCCGGTAAATGGCACAATTATAGGCTATCAGTATGATCCCGGAAAACTTTACACTGTGCAGGACTGGCTGGTGAAACTCATGCCTGGCCTTTTTACAGTGAATGAACGAATTACCTCATATATCAAAACAAGGCATGGCCTGGTAGCTGTATGTAAGGTTGGAGCAATGAATGTGGGGAAGATATCGCTAAGCTACACTGATGTATATACAAACAAGTGGTGTGCAAAGCCATATCAACATACTTTTGACCAAGCGAAGTATATATCTATTTCAAAAGGCGATGAGCTTGGTATCTTTCATTTGGGATCCACCGTAATAGTGATTACCGAAAAACCGCTACGGTTTGTGCCCAATTTGGAAGGACTTAAGGTAAAGATGGGGCAGATAATTGGCTATTTTTGATATTAAGCTATTTTGCAATATATGTATAAAATGGCCAAAATATAGGGATTTGTTAATAACTTTACGTTTAAAAGCGATGACAGTAAGCACGTATCTGCAAGTACTTTGTATGTAGAATGTTATATTTATTGGCTGTTTAGTTTTTACAATAGCTTTCAATTAAATTAGCGTTTGTTTAATTAGTTTTTATTGTTTTAACTATTGTCATTGGTTCAATCTACTACCCATATAAAATTTCCTTGCTATTTTTAATTTTATTCTGTATTTTTATGTAAGGGCAATTGCATGGTGCAAAAGCCTAAAGGTGTTTTTGTAAGGGCGATAGCTCTTATAGAAAGGAGACCATTATGAAAGATGTAGCCGTAAAGGAAAGTGCAATTTTCAAACAGATTGAACACTGGCGGCGACAGAAACAGGTGGCTGAAGACAAGGAAAAAGCTAATACTCTGCCTTTTATTACAATCTCGCGCGAATATGGCTGTGGCGGCTTTGATATTGCAGTAAAAGTAACAGATATATTGAATAAGGAATACCATGCTACTCCAATATGGGCAGCTTATGATAAGCAAATACTAGACAAAATTACATCAGATTTAGGTTTAACACAGGCACTTACAGATACATTGACAAATACAGCACGAAGCAAGATGACAGATCTTTTCCAGACCACATTTAGTAAATTTCCGCCGCAGGTAGCTGTGTATAGAAAGTTGGCTGAGGTAGTAAGGACGCTTGCAATTAATGGACACGTTGTAATAGTAGGGAGAGCAGGCAATGTTATTACTCGTGGCATGCCGTATGGATTACATGTGCGCATTGTTGCTTCTATGAATTATAAAGTAAAGAGGATAGCCGCTAAACTAAAAGTTTCACAAACTGAGGCACGGGAAATAATCGAACAAAAGGAGACAGAAAGGGAAAGCTTTATTAAAAATTTCCTGAAATTTGATCCTGAAGATCCGCATAATTATGATATTGTCATTAACAATGAAAATTTTGCACTTGATGAAGCAGCACGTTTGATTATTGATGCCATGAAGCGAAAAGGGATTTTTGGATAGTTACTGACGGCATGCTGACATTTCATTGTAACGACACTGCTATTATATATAATCCAGAGAAGAATGCGGTTATCTGTATTGCAAACCCTGAAGGCAAAAAGCTGTGGGTTAAGAAGCTTGCAGAACCGGTTATAATACAAAATGTACTCTACGATGACCGGTATTACTATCTTGCATGCAGAACCGGTGATACCCAAGGCATGTTTTTGACAATAGCACGGGATAGTGGCTCAACTGTTTGGTTCATACCAGGGCGAACATTCCTTGAGGTTTTATTCAATGGGTTTTTGTATCTCATTTTTGTGGATGAGGAAGACAGGTATTTTTTAATTAAAGTAAAGCGTGAAGATGGCACCAAACTCTGGCATCAACAGATAGATCATGATCTGTATTACTACCATTTTAAAGAAAATGGCATTCTGCTTCATTTTGCTTCGGGAAAAAAGGAAATGATTACCTATAGCGGGGAACGTATTCTATATTAGTGGCTTTTTATCAGGAGCTATCGCCCAAAAACTACTATTACTAAAATCTAAAAGAAAATTGAGATTTTACCGATAGATATTGATAGATACTAATTGCATATTACTACGCACGAGGTTTTGCTATGAAAGCAATGCATGTACCAACTGAAGCTGCAAGTATATATAATCAGGCGCTTGCGCTATCTAATCAAGGAAATTATGCACAGGCTATTGAAAAATATATGCACGCTGTTGAGGTATTTCCGCAGTTTATTGAAGCATATAATAATATAGGCGAAATTTATTCGCGCATGGGCAATAGTGAAAAAGCAATACAAGTATATGTAAAAGCGCTTTCAATAAAAAAGAACCATAAGGTGTTATTAAACTTGGGCGTTGAATACTATAACGCAGGTGATTATAAAAAAGCATTGCAGTATTTTCATGAATCGCTTCAACTTAAAAGCGATTTTATTGAAGGCAATTTTTATGCTGGCATGGCATACTTTAATGTAAAAGATTATGCAAATGCACTGCGTTTTTTTGAAGCAACTGTTGCCATTGACCCTCTTCACTTGAAGGCAAATTATCTTTTGGCCTATATACATTATGAAAACAAAGATTATAAAAAAGTTATTGAGTGTTTAAACCGCATTGCCCATGTTGCAGATGATACGATGTTTATAAACAGGTATTACGGTTTTTGCTACTATCATTTGGGCGATTTTAAAAAGGCAATAAAATACCTCACAACTGCACTTACCAGCAGCCCAAAATATGCACAGTTCAAAGCGTATTTAGAAAGCTTAACATACGAAAACAAGCTCAAAGAAGTGGGCGACATTGATGCAAAAATTAAGGAGCTAGAACAAAAGATAATGAAAGAAAAGCCTAATCTTTCAGAGTACACTCGATTGAGCATGCTCTACATATTTAAGGGACAATATAAAAAAGCAGAAGATTTGCTGGTAGGCGTTAAAGCCAGAATGGCGCGATAAATAAAAAAACCCACACATATCGCTGTGGGTTTTTTGCTGATATACCTGGGTATAAAGATATTTTCTAATAGTTAACAACTGCAGCCGTCACTGTAACCGCCACAGGAATCACAACCACCACTGTATTCAGGAGTGTCGCTTATGTTTACTACCTTAACATGGAAGTGTAGCGTTTTTCCTGCAAGAGGGTGATTCATGTCAACTACCACTTCATCGTCGGTTATTTCTTTAATCACTGCAGGGATCTGTGCTCCGTTATCCATCTGCAAGCCTATTGTCATCCCGATTTCGGGCTTAAACTGCTGCTGTACTTCTTCCAATGGAAATGCGTATAAAAGGTTTTCGTCATATTCCCCGTAACCATCCTCAGGTAAAATGACTATATCTTTTTCTTCGTCAAGCTTCATACCTAACACTGCTTTGTCCAGGCCAGGTATAACCATACCAGCGCCAGCTTGAAATTCAAAGGGCGTACCATCAAGACTGGAATCAAACACCTGTCCGTCGTCAAACTTACCTGTGTAATGAATGGCGACATATTTACCTTCTGTTACCATAAAAACTCCTTACATATTTTAATTAATAATTGCTGCAATTTTTGTATGATAATGCGATAATCCTGTGGGTATTACATACGGGCAGGTGATTACAGCATTACACTTGTACAAAAATAAAAGTAAAACAGCAATTATACTCTACCACAATAAGATACTCTATGAATGTGTCAATATCAATATTTTTTTTAAAAAATTAAATAATGGGGCGATAGTTACAACAGTAATGACAATGCTACAACCAAAGCTTAATACGCGTTCAGACATTAATGTTGTTGACATATATGCAATAATATTTTATAATGTGCAACAACATGGAGGGCGCCATGAAAACGATTAATGTTGGATTTATTGGCCTGGGGCGTATTGCTGACCTTCATTACCTTGGCTACAAAAATAACAAGCAGGCCACTCTGTATGCGGCATGCGATATCAATCAGCAGCTGGTAGAGCAAAGAGCACGACAGTGGCACATTACAGCTACGTATACCAATTATAATGATATGCTCTCTGATCCACATGTTGATGCTGTTGAAATACTAACTCCCCATGCACTGCATGAGCCAGTGGTGATTGCAGCTGCTCATGCAGGCAAGCACATTGCCCTGCAAAAACCAATGACGGTTGACCTTGCAAGTGCTGACCGTATACTTGCCGCAGTAAAACAATCCGGAAAAATTTTTAAGGTTACCGACAACTATGCGTTCTATCCACCCATACGGCTTGCAAAGAAAATTATTGAAAATGGAGAGATAGGTGACCCCATTACAATCCGCATAAAATTTATTGGTGGCGGAAGCGGCGGCTGGTATGTTCCGCCTGAGGCCTGGCAGTGGCGATTGAAAGAACACACCGAAAGCGGTGGTGTTCGTGGCTTTGATACCTTTGATCATGGACATCACCTGTGGACGACTGCATGGTATTTATGCGGAAGTGTAGAACGTGTGGCTGGCTGGATTGATTCAATTGATGGCATCATCGATGCGCCATCAGTTATGATATGGAAGCACACACGGGGTGTTTATGGCTCAATTGAGTTTGTGCACATGCCAGCGCTTAAAATTCCTTCTAAGTATTATGCCAACGATGAGTGGATAGAGGTAAGCGGTACTCAGGGAATTTGCATAATCCACCGGTGCACCGGTGAAGTTGTAAAAGGTCCATCGGTAAGTGTTTTCACCAGTAAAGGGTGGAAACACTATAATGAAAACAGTGACTGGGCTTTGGGTTTTGTGGGTGCAACACATAATTTTATTGCTGCCATTCGTGGTGAAGATAAGCCTATGCTTTCAGGAGATGATGCTCGGGAGATACTGCGCTTTTCGCTGGCAATACAGAAATCTGCAAAAATGCGAAGAGAAGTGTATACACAAGAGCTTGATTGCAGGTTCCCATCAGTATATTATTATTTAAAACATCGCAAGGAGGTTAACGCATCAAAACCGCAAAAGACACGTTTTCTGGAACGTATCGGAATTAACACAGACCTTTCACAATATGCACCTGAGGCAAAAAAACTTACAGATGAATTTTTACAGCGGTACAATCCTGATGCGGTGAAACAATGGACAGTAACTATCGCCCTTGATATTGAAAATGATGGAAATACAAAAGGTTTTTGTTATGGTATTCTGATTAATAACAGCTTGATGACAGTAAAGGAAGGGGTGCTGCCGGAAAAATGGGATTTGAAGATCACTGTACCTGCCGGTGTATGGGCTGCAATCTTACTTAAGAAAAAACGTATTGAGATGGCCTATCTTAAGGGGCAAATAAAAATTGAAGGGAAAGCCGAAGAGGCGTTGAAACTGCGCGCTGCTTTTGGGATTTGAGCACATGTCACTCTGAGCTTTTCACCATGTCATTCTGAGCTTTTTTACCATGTCATTCTGAGCGCAGCGAAGAATCTCATGAACAGGAAAAGCGAGATCCTTCGGTAGTCCCGATTGTATCGGGACCCCTCAGGATGACATAAGAATGAGTTCCTCAGGAGGACAAGAAGATATAGCTTCAGGATGATATTATAAATACTATTTTGTAGGAGGAAATGTATGGCATCGCAAACAAGTTTATCTATAAAAACAAAATTGGGATATGGTCTTGGGGATTTTGGTGCCAACTTGGTATTTCAGTCGGTGGTATTATTCTTAATGTTCTATTTGACTGATGTCTTTTTAATTGCAGCTTCAGCAGCTGGTACAATTTTTTTAATTGCAAAGATATGGGATGCAGTAAGCGATCCCATGATGGGATATATCTCAGATAAAACACATACACGGTGGGGACAAAAACGACCGTATCTACTTTTTGGAGCTGTTCCTCTTGGTCTTTCAATGGCACTTTTGTTTTATACACCTCAACTTGGAAGTGAAGCAAAAACATGGTATGCGCTTACAATGTTTCTTTTTGTATGTACTGCATATACAGTGGTCAATATTCCGTATGGCGCCTTAACTGCTAACCTTACACGTGACAGTATTGAACGCTCGCGCCTTACCGGTTACCGAATGTTTTTTGCTGTTGTGGGTACACTTTTTGTTGCAGGTGCAACCAAGCCGCTTGTTGGGCTTTTTAGTGAACCGGTATCAGGCTGGCGCTTTGTGGGGATAGTATATGGTAGTCTGGCAGCACTGTTTACGCTCATTACATTTATTTCAGTTCGTGAACGTGTACAGCACAGTGATGCAGAAGAGTATAGACTCAAAGATGTTGCAACAACTCTTTCAGTGAACAAGCCCTTTATCTTTCTTTCAATTGGAGTGTTTATGCACCTGTGTGCCATTGGTGTACTGGCATCGATGGTTAACTATCTGTTTAAATATAACTTTGGCAAAGAGGACTTTATCCCTGTTGCATTTTTATGTATGTTTGCCACCGCTGCAGTAGCTATTCCTTTATGGGTGTTTGTTTCAAACAAAATTGGCAAAAAACATGCTTTCAATATTGGCATGGGTTTACTTGCGTTAATCCTTGTGGTTTTGTTTATGACAGAAAAATTCAATTTTGTTTTTTTTACCGTGCTTTTTGTTTTTGCAGGTGTGAGTGTTTCAACTGTGTTTTTTAGCCCCTGGGCAATGATTCCTGATACTGTGGAATATTCGCAGTGGAAAACAGGATTACGTCGTGAAGGCATTATTTATGGCTTTTTTTACTTCAGCCAGAAATTAGCAGCAGCCTGTGCAGGGTTTATTACTGGAGTGGGCTTAACGCTGTGTGGGTACATTCAGCCAAAATTCATTAATAAAATTTTGACTGCTCAACTACAGAGTGTGGATACTCTTGCAGGAATAAAGATACTTACAACGCTTATTCCGCTGGTATTAATTATATGCGGCATTGTTTTTATAAGCCTTTTTCCCATTGATGAAAGGATGCATAAGGAATTGTTGAAGAAAATTGAATGATTCTACCACCCTAATCTATGATACTCTTCCTGCACCTTGTGGCACCAGTTTCCAACATTCCAGCTTCCAAAGACGCCCATACCGCCTAATTCATTGCTGCCACTGTACACAGGCACATGTATAACTGATAACCCTTTGTAGGAATGTGCCTGGTTAAGCGCATTGGTAAGTTCATGTGTTGTATATCCGCCAAAGAAGGCTCTGACCCCATGTACCGCATGTGCCAATGCAACATAATCCACGTTTACGGAGTCATTTGTTTTATACGGTTTGCCATACTGTGCATACTGTAAGCCAGTGATTGCCCCCATTTGCCGATTATCAAATATCACAATGATGCCCTGCGCATTGTGCTGTACTCCATCAATTAAAATCTGTGGATTCATCATGAAACTGCCGTCGCCGCAGAATGCCATCATGCGTCTACCAATTATTCCTGATACAAGTATTGACGAAGGCGCAAATCCCATGTATGAGGATCCTGTTTCAGTAATGGTGTTTCCTTCATGTTCATCTTCTATAATCTGGAAGCCATTTGCCTGAACATCGCCTGCATCAAATACTTTAATGTAATTATGTGAATCTGCAAACTCACATGCGGCTTTTATTGCAGCAGGCTGGGTGAGCACATCCCGTTTAAAGGTATCATCATACAGTGTTGGATTTTCATAGCGTAGTTTTTTAAATGACTGCCACTGTGATTTTTTTTCTTTTAAAATTGCAAGCCACTGTTTTGAGCTATCGCCTTTTGTAACCCCGGAATTTTTAAGGTGTGCAATAAATAACCTTAGATTGTGTTTGGCATCTCCTACGATAGAAATGGTTTTTGTATAGTGAAACGCGTGATATGGATTGGTATTGAAGTTAATGATAGCGCGTGCATTTTTCCACGCAGTCCCTGAACAGTCCCATTGGCACACGCCGCGCGCACCCACAATTATCACCATATCAGCCTGATTCATTGCAAAATTGCCGCACAGCGACCCCTTTGAACCTCCCACACTCATGTAGTGCGGATGCGAATATGGCACTATGCCTGTGCTTGAGGGACCGCTTACAATTGCTGCATGTAAAATTTCTGCAAGCTCACATAGTTCCTTGCCACACCCGCGTGCACCATTGCCAATCTTTATGGTAATACGCGATGCACTGTTTGCTATAGCAACTGCTTTTGCAAACACTGCATCATCATTGCACATAACTGGAGAGTGTGTGTACCGTGAGGAAAGCTGTAAAAGATTAAAGTTATGCAACACTGCGGGCTGCACATTCATGGGCGCAAGTAAAAAAAATGGCTGAGCAAATGGCACACCGGTAACAACTGCACCGCGCTTCAATGCAGCAATTACTGACCATGGCTCATACAGTGCGTATGCATTTCCCATGGTGCTGCATAATTTAAGAAACAGCCCCTGTTCATCTTTTGGGATTTGTTGCATGTTGAAGCCTTCATCGTGTGTGGTTTCATCACCATAAATATGATACACGCCAACACCGTTTGAAGCAGATGCAAGTGAGCCTGCAAATGCATGCAGTGCACCGGGACCAATTGAGGTGATGACAGCTGCCACTTCTCCGGTGAGCATTCCGTAAGCAGTGGCTGCATGAGCAGCTGCTGTCTCATGGCGTACATTATACGTTGTAACCAATCCATAATGTTCATATATTCTGAGCACTTCGGCAATATCAGTTGAGCCGTGACCAAAGACACCAAAAAAGCGCGTCACGTTTTGATTAAACAGCCCAAGGACTATAGCTTCGGACACCGTGATATCCTGATAGGGGGCGATAGCACCTGCTGCGATTGCCTTACTAATAGTACCGTACTGTGCTATTGCCTGTGCGCGTGTATCTATTGTATTCATTGACTTTCTCCGTAAATAGGATTTGCTTTGCCTCACTCAAAGCACCTGTGCCTGTGAAAGAAGCGGTTGCTGAACTTACCAACACAATACATGGAGCACGGCTTATTTTCTACATTCTGCTTTGTAGTGCATTTTTTAACTGTTCATCTGCAAGTGTTTCAACATTAAGAATATCTGCAAAGCCCGGATACGATATTACAGGCTTTACAATTTCATCAGGAAGTACCTGTACGATGTACGCCATAGATTTATGCGTCATACATGAGATAGATGTGAGTAGTTGTCGGGACTTCATCTGCGATTCTTTCCTGTGCTCTGGGTACCCGCATCCTGATTCTACGCTAAAAAAAGCATCAAAGATAAACTTAAGATTTTGTTCCGAAGCCCAACCGTATCCCTGATTGAGCGCAAGTGAGATGCAGTTGCCGGCGTTTATCTGGGCAAAGAGCCATGCATCAAGTGGTGTGATGATATGTCCGCACACAACACCCGGATATTGCATCACCGCGTTTAAAAACCCCTGACCAGTGCCACAGCCGCCCACTATTAAATCAACACGCTTTGTAGCAATAAGCAGTGCCGCCATAAATCCAGTTTGTATGTAAGTAAGCTCAGGCTGTACACCTGTTTGTGTCATACCAGCATTGATGATGTCATGTCCTCTTCCTTCAAGTGCTGCCATTATGTCTTTATTTTTATCTGCTGCACTTGTTTCATTTATTACTGCAATTTTCATTGTATTGCTCCTATTCCCAATATTTCACGTGCTTCGTTTGGCAAAGCAATCTCTCTTCCAAGCTCACGGGCAAGCCGCACCAGTCGCTCCACAAGCTGTGCATTTGATTGTGCTAAAATACTTTTTGAGTAAAAAACATTATCTTCAAGTCCTGTGCGCACATGCCCTCCTAAAAGTATGCTCATGGTATTCATTGCAAGCTGATATTTCCCAATCCCAGACACATTGAATATGCTTCCAGGTGGAAGGTGTCGCACCATAGTTAAAAGATTTTCTGGTGTTGCCTCATACCCACCCATGCCGTTTACACCCATGACAAGATTAATATAATAGGGAGGTTGCAATAGTTGTTTTGCAATGAGGTTTTCAACTTCTAAAAACATCGAAGGGTTATACAGTTCGAGCTCAGGTTTTATGTTTAGCTCCCGCATTGCGCGCGCAAAAGCTTCAATCTCGTGGCGATAGTTCATAAAAGGAAGTTCTTTGCCCTGATAGAAGAACACCACCGAACCGCAGTTGAGCGATGCAGAATCCGGTTTTGCTTCAAGCGATGACATTCGCTTTTCTATGGGGAGTCCAGGTCCACCTGTGGTGTTTTGAATTATCAGTGGACAGCGGGCGCGAATTCCATTGTTGATCTCAGTAAAGATTTCTTTTGATGCAGTTTGCCTGCCTTCTTTATCGCGTGCATGAATATGCACAATTGCAGCACCAGCATTATAGCAGTCATACGCTGCCTGAATTATCTCTTCGGGTTGTTCAGGGAGTGCTGGATTTGCCTCTTTTCCGTGTATGCCGCCGGTTAACGCTGCAGTTATGATAAGCTTTTGCATATAGAGCCCTCTGATAGAATTTTCCCCCATTGCATTACTGCATATGCTGCAACTACCCATTCATTTACATGTGTGTATACAGGGATCCCTTGTTGCATAAGCTTGTCTTTCATCTTGGTTGAATACACCCCTTCTGTGCAGCAGCATACTATGGGCTTTTTCTTTGCTGCATTGTGTGTTGCTATTTTTTCAACAATTGCTTCATCAAGTGGAGTATTCTGAAACACAAAAAATGGCATAATGATATCTACTGCGTCATCCTGCATCAACTGAGTCATCACATAATCATAATCATCGGATGTTGCAGAACCAGTAATATCAATTGGGTTTTGTATAATATAAAAGAAACTAAAATGTTCGCGCATCGATTCCAGTGTATCTTTGCCAAGTGGTGCAAGTTCAAGGCTTTTGTGATCAAAATGATCAAGCGCATTCACCATTGGCCCAGCACCGTTAGAAACAAGTGCAACTCTATTGCCTTTTGCAGGAGGCTGCCATGACAGCGCAAGGCTTGCAGCAAAGCATTCGTGCAGGCTATCAGTTACAATAAGTCCACTTTCTTCAAAGATATCACGATATAACTTGTAGCTTCCACCATATGCACCGGTATGGGAAAGTGAAGCGTGTGCAGCTTGCTGTGTTCTGCCAGTTTTAAATACAACTACAGGTTTTTTGTTATGCAAAGCTTTTTCTACAGCTTTTAAGTATTTTCTTCCTTTTCCAAGGCCTTCAATATATGATGCGATGACGCGTGTGTTGGCGTCGTGTGCTAAATAGGCAATCATGTCGGCTTCGTCCACATCAACGCGGTTGCCATAGCTTATCATCTTACTCATTCCAGTCTTGTGTGATAGCTCCATGAATGTTACTCCCCATGTGCCACTTTGCGTAATAAAGCTCACTTGCCCCTGACATGGTCGTGAAAACCGATCCACATGGTAGAAGAATGAATCAAATTGTGAAAAGCTGTCAAATGTGCCAATGCAGTTAGGACCAATGATTCTGATGTTGTACTGTCTTGCTTTTGCTGCGATTGTTTGTTCAAGCTCTTCACGGCTGCCGCCTAACTCCTTGCCACCACCGGATATGATGATAGCATTGTGGCAGCCTAAAGCTGCCATGTCATCAAGAATGCTCGGTACAAGCCCTAAATCAACTGCGATGATGACAATGTCAGGAACTTTTGGAATTGCATTTAATGAACTATACGCAGGCAGTCCCAAAATTGTGCGCTGTGTGGGGTTAATGGGGTAGATGGTGCCGCCAAAATTGCTTTTTGTAAGGCAATCTACAATTACATGCCCAATCTTGTTTTCTACAGATGATGCGCCCACCACTGCAACACTTCCTGGTTTAAAAAATGTATCCATCAACGAAGAGTTGGGTTCTTCAACAAAAAAAGGGTTATCAATTTTTTTATGAAATAGCGTGATCGAAGCATCAGCAACTACACATTGTGTTTCATTTACTATTATAGGATTACAGTCAACGGACTGAATGTAGTGCGCAGCATAAGAAGCAAACGTTCCAAGTTTAATAAAAATATCGACTAATCCATTGATGTTAATTCTCCTACCTCTATGACCCTGTATCAGTGGATAGCCTTTTAGTTTTTTTAGCATTGCGATAATACTGTTTTCTTTTGCAGGGAGTAAGCAAAATGAAACATCATCAAGAATGTGCGTGTAAATGCCGCCAATGCCAGCCATAAGAACAGGTCCAAACACTGGATCATTGGTAATTCCTGCAATTATCTCAATAGTGCCGTTTACCTGTTCTTCTATTAAAATTTCTTCTATTGTAAAGCCATATCGCTTCCCATTTGCAATTAAGGTATGATATGCATCGATAAGCTCATGAGTATTATTAATATTTGTAATAACGCCACCAATCTCGGTTTTATGCAAAAGTTCTCTAGAAGCTATCTTGGCCACAACTGGAAACGATAGTTGTAAAAAATCATCCTTAATTTCTTCTACTGTTTTTACAATAATTCCTCTTGGAACTGGTATTCCGTATTGTAAGAGTATACTTTTTGACTCAACCTCGGATATTATAAGATTGAGCGATTTAATCCTGTCGTTGAATACATCAGTAAAATCAAATGACGGTTTCATGCGCTGCCTCTGGCTTTCTTTGCTTCTTCAATACTTTTGCGGATGTACTCTGTGGAAATTGCAGGAATAAAAATGCATGCTATGTGCAACGGTTCATTGCTTGTATTAAGAGTTTTATGCATAGAGCCTGGCGGCGCATAGAGTGCAGTGAGAGGTTTTATCTCAAATTCAGAGTTTTCACACCATGCTCTGCCGGATCCAGATAAAAAAATCATGAGTTCAGCTGATTCAGGATGACTATGGAAGTCGGTACAACCACCATTGGGGGCTAGCGTTGAAAGAATAAATGTAAAGTCTTTTATTTCTGGGTGTGTATCAGATGATAGCAATGGCTTGAGCTCGCGTTCAAACGGCTTATTGACTTTAAACCCTTTTATTGATGAAAAATTTATAAACATTACATATTTCTCCAAGAATAGAGTATTGCAACAACCATTTCATGTTTGACCAGATAACTATTTTTCATTTGTTATCCCAATTCAGTGCCGCTTTCTATAATCATATGCTTATCATGATTATGGTGGCTAAAAAGATTATAATCAATGACACCTAAAGTAAAAAATGAATTATTGTATAATAAGCAATAATATTGTATAAAAGTCAATAATTAATCTTCATCCTATTAAAATTTTTTCAAAGTAATGCCTGCAGTATTTAGTACTTGACACTATAATTAATAATGTCATTGCATACTATGAAACAAAAGGAGAACCGCAGTGACTAAAGT
>JAOAIH010000044.1 GCA_026414805.1 Spirochaetota bacterium
GTTTACGTTCAGCGTCTTTGGGGTGGAAAGCGCCCAAGAAGCTGACCAGTGGGCAAAGGCATGTGCCCAGCAAATTGAGAAGGTCACCCCCAATCAGATCCAGTGAATACGTTTGCGATCATGCACATTCATCACATTGATTGTGAAGGTGCAATCGTGTAACACACGTATGCAAAATATTTTTGTTGCATATGGAGTTTACCCAATAAATATCCAGATAATCACAATTGCAGTATCCCACCTGCCGTATTGTGGCATTAGAAGCAGTTGATGTAAAAAATACAATGACAGCATCCTTTTACCATAAATACCTCATAGTGGCAATAAATAACTTATTTTCCATAATACGTACTTTTACATTGATTTTTTACCTTAGTGTTTTATGATGTAGTGCCATTAAAATATTTATAAGAGGAAAAACCCAATGTATACAACATTTAAATATTTAACAAATCTAGAAGTGAGAGTGGATCAAAAGGAAGAATGATTATCCACGGAACTTTTAGTGATAACGGTATATTTATTGAAGAATTTCAGCCTTCTTTATGGTCAAAATACTTTACTGATGAATATGAGGAACAAAATCTTAACGAAGGTGATGATTGGTACTCAGAAAAGAGTAAAAGAATTCCATTGCCAATCCCTGTATGGGTATTACACAACAAATCTAATATTCAATGGGGTTGGTTTGTTGATATCGATAAAAACATATTCAGGGGGAAAAAAGTGCGTTGATAATAGTAGCTCCAGGATATAAATTAACACTTCGATAGGATTTGGAGACAACAATGAAAACACGAATTAACATTTCTTTATTTTTTCTTGGATTGGGAGGACAGATAGCATGGGCTATCGAAAATCAGTTCTTCAACACATTCATGTATGACCGCATAATCCCTGACCCACGCTATGTTTCCATTATGGTGGCACTTTCCGCAATCACTGCTACTGTGACTGCAATTGTCATGGGAGCGTTTTCCGACTCACTTGGCAAGCGCAAACCATTTCTGCTCTATGGATATATGGCCTGGAGCGTTTCTATCTGGATTATCCCTATGGCGGAGTGGATAAGACCTGTACTTCTTGCTGCATGGGTGGTCATATTTCTAGATTCGCTTATGACATTTTTTGGCTCCACATCGTACGATGCTGTGTACAATGCCTACCTGACTGATGTCACCAACGACAGCAATCGTGGAAAAGCTCAGGGGTTACTATCGCTTGCAACATGGCTTGCACTTTTGCTTGTGTATGGTACGTCAGGTTCCATTGTTGCAAAATGGGGCTACTTTGTGTTTTTTGGCATTGCGGGTGCACTGGTGCTTTTATCAGGCATTGCTGGTGGAATTGCTGCAATTGAACCACAAAGGGCGATAGCTCCCGTTAAAGAGTCTTTGCTTACACGAATCAAAGAAAGCCTCAACACACAGTCCTTGAGGCACAATAAAAATCTTTTATATGTTCTGCTTGCCATTGGATTCTGGGGAATGGCTTTCAATGTCTTTTTTCCGTATTTACTTATCTATCTCAAACACTTTTTAAAGATAGATATTGCAACCTCTTCAGTGTTGATTGCAGTATCAATTCTGGTTGGAGGAATACTGGCATCAATCCCTGCAGGAATTTTTGCCGATAAAATTGGACGCAAACCCATTGCGGTGTTTGCAGTTATCCTTATTTCTTTATCATTAATTGCATTTTCTTATGCACGGGCACCGATAACTATCGGGATTTTAGCAACCATGTGGATAATTGCACAAACAATATGGATGACAGCCACAGGCGCCTGGAGCAAAGATTTATTTCCTGAAGAGCGCAGAGGTGAGTTTGCAGGATATTTTACATTATTTTATGTTGCATTTACAATGATACCAGGCCCACTTATTGGTGCAGTAGTAGCCGACAGGTGGGGCATCAGAGAGATTATCGATGGCAAACCGGGCATCATCCCAACGCCAGAAATTTTTCAGGTTTCAGCCATTTTGATTTTAATTACAATTGTCCCATTGCTATTTGCAAAGGAATTACGTAATGCTACAACTGCACACGAGAAATGATGACACCATATCATCAATCTCATAAATAACAATAACTTCTTTAAATGAGAAGGATTTAACTTTACCATCTTGATGAATTTATTCTACTTGGTCATTTTGACAAGCGCATTCCCACTTCATCATTTTGAGGAGCGCATTCGCCATTCTGTCATTTCGAGGAGCAAAGCAACGAGAAATCTTCCCCACTGGCAAATAAGATTTCTCATCCCGATACATCGGGATGAGAAATGACAACGTGTGCAATCGAGTTTTCGAGATGACAATGTGTTCAATCGGACATTCGAAATGGCAACGCGTGCAATGAGGTATTTGAAACAACAATGAAAGTGAAAGGCATCTGAAATCACAATGTGTGCTCATTTTGCTTGCTAACCACTTTTTTTAAACAGCCACGCTAAGTTACAATCGTACAGGCACATCTTAAAACTGCTTTCTTCTTTACAACACACAATAAAGATAGCAGTTTTCTACGTATGTGCCTGCAGGTGCACATCGTTAACAATGGATTCTTAGAAATCCCCCTATTTTATATTCTTTATATAGCCTTCTATATCCTCAATATCATCGCTTGTCAGATTACAGTTAGTTTTATAATCTGCATTGGTTTCCTTTGCAACTCTGCCAACAATTTTCCAGAATGTTCCAAAGTTATCAATATTTGCCCGTGCCACAAACATAGGGCCGCGGAATCCTTTCATAATCCCGGGCATCTGCATATATCCCCAAATACCTGAAGCAAATTTATACCACTGTACTGTAGTAGGTGCAAATGCCCACTCAGCCTTTTCATACACTTCAGTGAGCGCTCCGCCATAGGTGCATACAGCTTTACCATTTTTATTTTCGATAGTTAACTGCACCTTTGGCATACCATCACAATCACGGCGTGACATTACCAGCACCTGCTTGTTGCGAACTTCCCCGGTATACTTGTTTTCAGTGAGTATCCATCCATTGCCACCTGTTTCTTTTGTACCTAATTTTTGTGGCAATTCACTCTTATTCCATGCTTCACATACCAACTTTGTGAATTCTGGGCTCAAAAAGACTATCGTATTTTGAGCTGGTGAAATTGAAATGTTAAAAACAATCAATAAAGTTACAAACACTACCAGAATCAAAGATAGAGTTCCTATCCTCATACAACCCTCCGTTTAAATAACAATTTATTACTTTAATATTACTATTAAATTAATTGTCAAGTATTTTATTATATTATAATTTTGTATATTTACTAATTACTTTACTTCTTGAAACTCTCAAAATTTCAACTTCCTTCTTAAAAACTCTATTCTATTGTGAATTAACCTACTAATCCATACTTTAAAATAACAAATCCATAGTTTTTAAACTATTTGTTGTACTTGATACAGTGTATTCCTAAAAGCATGAACAAAATATCATTTAGAAGTATACTGTTAACTTTATAAAAAAGCAGTAATGAGCATGTTAAAAACTTTTTTATTTATTGACTTTTACATTACCACCATCTATCCGTATGATTACTACACAAAAAATGAATTTTACTAAAAAATTGGAGAGAGCCTCATTATGAAAAAAATAATAATTATCAGTATCATTGCTTTAGTTGTTATAATTACAGGATTCATTTCATATCTTTTGATAACAGATTACATTCTTATCCGCTATCCAGTGCTTGTGCAAACCAATCCTAAAATTACATTTATCATAGGCGATGCTTATTACCGTGAAGACGCTCATGCACAATGGAAGGTTGCAGTTGTTGGACAAACTCTCTATAGAGGTTATGAAATTAAAACTGAGCAGGATTCACGAATGGACATAAGGTTTCACGACAACACAGCCATTCAGCTAGCACCAAATTCACACATGTCTATTGATTCGTTGACGGTAAAGAAACTGGGTATACAAATACAGGCTGGTTCAATGTACGGAAAATTTGAAAAACTATTCAAAGAACACGATCTACACGTAAAGACACCCACTGCTTTTGCTGCCATACGCGGTACTGATTTAGGCTTTGAAGTCATTCAAGCACAGGAAGAAGAAACTGCTGTGGCAGGCAAAAAGAAACAATATCTAACAAAAAATAAGGCAAAAGCACAACAATTACCGAATGCCCAACCTACAATGCACACGGTTGTTTATTCCCTTTCGGGAATTACAGAAGTATATAATCCATTATTTGATGATCAGAAAGTACTGCTATCATATAGAAATAAAGTTGTTATCGATAAAGACAAAATGCCGTACAACCCTGAAGAATTAACCGAAGATGAAATTCGCTCATTACAGGAAAAACTTAATTCATTGCATTTTGATGAAGTACTCCTTATAACTGACAAGATTACATTTGAACTGGGGAGTGCTGAAATACTGCCATCATCATATCCTGAACTTGACAAAATCGTTGCCATACTGAAACAGAAGAAAGTTAAAGTAAGAATTGAAGGCCATACAGACGATATTGGCGAAGCAGCGTTTAACCAACTGCTATCTGAAAAGAGAGCTGAATCCATTAAGAAGTATCTTGTTTCAAAAGGGCTTGATGCCGAACGCTTTGAAACAGTAGGGTATGGCGAATCAAAACCAATTGCCGACAACAAAACTGAAAAAGGACGAGCACAGAACAGGCGTGTAGAGTTCCTCATCATAGAAAAATAATCAGCTGTAAAAATTTTTATTTGACAACAACCGCCCCATAAATAGTGTTGCTATCGGAAGGTTGTCCGAGTGGTCTATGGAGGCGGTCTTGAAAACCGTTGGGTGAAAGCCCCGGGGGTTCGAATCCCTCACCTTCCGCATGAAACGGAGAGATGCCCGAGAGGCCGAAGGGGACGGTTTGCTAAACCGTTGTACTGGAAACGGTACCGAGGGTTCGAATCCCTCTCTCTCCGAATGGAAAAATTAATTTTTTACCAGGAACAAATCAAAAAATTAAGCCAGATCCTGTACGCAACAACCATCAAATACTATACTCAAGCTAGAACGTTTTGTGTTGAGCATAAACGTGAAATATTACTCTCCGTTGCGTACATACCATTTATTGGATGGCTGTATCCTTTATACACGTTTGAACATGACGCAGAAGTTCAAAGGCATGCAAAGCGTGGACTGTTGTATGCAATGATTGCCATTGCTATCGCCCTGGCTATTTTTTTTATAATTTTTATAACACCACGGCCCTGGCGAGCTGTACGTTTTATATTAACAATTCTGTTGTACGTTAATTATCTTGTATATTATGCGATAGTTACTGTGCATATTTACTCCATCTGGAAGAAAAAAGACTTTTCTATTCCAACAGTTGAAAATTATCTTGAAAAGTTGGAGCAATATATCTAAATTTTACATATACACTGTACTTGCGTCCATAGCTCAGTTGGATAGAGCGTCGGACTACGCATTCGAAGGCCAGAGGTTCGAATCCTCTTGGGCGCACACATAAAAGGGCTGCATAGAAGCAGCCCTTGTTTTATATTATCATGTTATATCTTTAAACAAAATAGCAAGAATATTTACTTCATTATTCCAAGCTGCTTGCCACAGCACTAAAGAGGGTGTTTATCAACTGTAGCGCAATGGTAGCCTGAAGGAATATCTCCTACAGCTTAATGCTCACACCAAAGATATATGAATTATACCCTTTTGTATCGTTGGTCTCACCTGCCATGTTAATGAGCCCGCTTAAGGCTACCCCTGAGGTAGTTTCAACAATATCAAAACCATAGGAGATTATCGTCGTTGGAGGGATATCATATGAGCTTTGCATTCCTACATATGCAGGGCTTGTACTTATATCGGTGCTTCCCTGCATGGATTTCATCATAAGAAATGGCGAAAAGATAAATGTGTCAGCAAATCCAATGTGCATCTGCATCCCTAACACAGGACCGTACATTCCAGTAGTAAGGGTTACTGTCATAGTTCCACTGCTGTATGGATCAGGCATGGTAAACGATGTAGAAGTCAACATCAAATCGTAGCCACCAAAAAATATAAACTTGAATGATTCTCCATTAACAATAGGCAACTCAAATGCTGGCGTAAGGTCTAAACCAGTAAAATTCAAAGACTCTTTACCATACCCTGTATCAAGTTCACCATTCATCACAAATATACCAATCATACATTCAATTGCGCCCCAATCGCCACCATATCGTGGTATCCATCCCAAAAACATACCAACCATTGAGAATTGGTCAGCACTGATATATGCTCCGGTAAAATCCATAGTGTTTGAAAATGATGATTCTTGAGGATATTCTGGATATCCTAAAGGCGGTGGTGAAATAGAAAAGTTTGTTTGCGTATTGCTACTTGATTGAGCAAATACACCTGTTACAACAAAAAGAAAGCAAAGACAAAGCGTTATTTTGGTTTTCATAGTAATTTCTCCACTGTGGTTTTGATGTAAATGCTAATGATAAAAAATTTGCCAAAAGTCAATTGTTTTTTTTTTATAAAAACAAAAGCGATGATTAACAATCACCGCTTTGTATGCATTTTTTATTCACCAATTGAAAATCACTTCACAGCATACTCAGCAACCTTATCCCCAACCTGTGTAGTGGTAAGCCCCATTTTCCCTGCAGCAAGAGATTTCATATCCCTCTGTAATACCTCTATAACTCCTTTTTCTATGCGGCTTGCTGCTTTTTCTTCACCTAAATGTGCCATCATCATCTGTGCAGCACATATAGCTGCAAGTGGGTTGATAACGTTTTTGCCGGTATATTTTGGTGCCGAACCGCCTATAGGCTCAAACATTGAAACACCTTCAGGATTAATATTTCCACCAGCAGCAATACCCATGCCACCCTGCGTTATGGCACCAAGGTCAGTAATAATATCACCAAACATGTTACCAGTCACAATGACATCAAACCATTCAGGATTTTTTACCATCCACATACATGTTGCATCCACGTGATAATACTCGCGTTTTATATCAGGATATTCCCGTTCTCCAATTTCATGAAATGCACGCTCCCATAAATCATATACGTATGTCAACACATTGGTTTTGCCCACAAGTGCCAGCGTTTTCTTTTTGTTGCGCTTTCGGGTAAACTCAAACGCATAACGCAAGCACCGCTCAACCTGAAATCGATTATATATCATAATCTGCATTGCTTCTTCATGAGGTGTGCCCTTCATGGTAACACCACCTATGCCAGTATATACATCCCCGGTGTTTTCGCGTATTACCACGTAATCAATATCCTGCGGCCCCTTGTCTTTCAGTGGTGTTTCAACATTTGGGTATAGCTTAACCGGACGTAAATTAATATATTGGTCAAGTGCAAAGCGCAAAGCCAGCAAAATTCCTTTTTCTAGAATACCTGGTTTAACATCTGGATGGCCAATGGCTCCTAAAAAAATTGCGTCATATTTCTTTAGTTCATCAACAGCACCAGGTGGTAACGTTTCGCCTGTTTTTAAATATCGCTCACCACCAAAATCATAGTTGGTAAAATTAAGTGAAATGTTTTCTACATCAGCAACTGCTTTCAGCACCTTTACGCCTTCAGCAACTACCTCAGGGCCGGTACCATCACCAGGTATCACTGCAATATTGTACGATTTCTTCATAGTGCATTCTCCAGATAAAATAATTAATTATTATTCTATGTGTTTCTGATAATATACATCAGCATAGTGAATTATAATAAAATAATTGTACCACATAAAAACACGATCAGTTCTATTACACATAATTTCTTACCATATCATGCAAAAATTATATTCCCATCACCTTAACAGTAAGCACTCTCACATATTTACCAATAGGTATTTTCAGGAACAGATAATGACAAACTTTTATATTTTTTATACTATATGGCAAGCTTTTTTTACTGCATTGTACAATGGTTTGATATAAGCATCAACACCAAAGTATGTGCACCTGCGTGTAAATACATCGTTCTTATGCTGATAACAGGTTGACAATACTATGAGCTATCGCCCCAAATAATCCATATATGGAAACAACATCATATAAAAAGTGTGCAATCATTATTGGCAACAACGAATTTGTTTTAATGAATAGATATGCCCACAGTGCACCCCATAAACCTGCTTCAAGCCATGTTCCTGGTCCCATTGACCAGTGAATGGCAATAAAAAGAAGTGTTGATGTGCATACCAGCACCCAGGTATTTGATGTGATTGTTTTAAGTTGATGAATTACAATGCCTCTATAAATTATTTCCTCATAAATGCCAGCAGTAATTGAAAGATATATCACATACAAAAATATATACACTGGTTTCCAATCTGGTAAAGGAAAATACCAAAAAGATTCAATTTCTAATCCATACATTTTCTTTGCAAATATAAATGATATGGTTATTAAAGTATACAGAATAAACACCACTACAAACAGCACTATACCCCACAGCCACTGCCGCAACTGTTTTACGTTTATACCCAGGCTTTTAAAAGAAAACCAGCCCGCACAATACGCAACATATAACAGTGTGCTCTGCCATCCAATGTACACTATCACATCAAGCACAAGATTGAGTGTTGTTGCATCCTTTGGTACAAGTGGCAGGTAAAGGTCATTGAGCAGCAGAGGAGATGCAAGGACAATGAGCCGTATAAAAATTTTTGTTATTTGATTCATTTTTAATCCCTCTACAATTGTAGGATACATGCTTTGTACGGGCTTATAAAGCTAGCTTTACGATAGCTTCCCAAAGCAATGCCATTTGATTATTTTCATACCTGTTTGCAAAACATCGCTGACATTTACTAACCTGTCATGGGTAGCGATATCATAGATTTACATAAAACTCAGCTGGCTGCAATTCGTGTGATATCATCTTTTTGTGTGTAACAAGAAATGTGCGAATATGCAAGCACAAATCGCATTTGTTACAATAGCTGTTGTGGGCAACAAAACCTTCTTGCTTTGCAATGGCAAATAACCCTGCTACCCCTTTATCATATAGCGCTGTTATGAGTGGATATGTAGTGCTGTCAATTTCTTTCCCAACATCCAGGGCACTGATAGATAGCCCACTGCACAGTCCTGGAATATAATTACCATACAGATCAAAATGAAAATGGCTTGTATTGGTTAGCTCACGGCATGGTGGGCTTGCAAGTATTTTCTCAAGAGGCTGTGTGCGATAGTAACCTTTGAAAAGCTTCACCGCCCTGCCCCCAAAGTGAATCCAGTACCTTGCAGGAATTTGCGCAATGTAGCCTTTGCCAAAATACGACTCGTACTCCTCTAGCGTGTGAGTGCTCAAGCTATCGAACACTGACAAATCATTATAGAAATCCATTACCCACGGAAACACATGTATCCCAACGTCATGGCAAGCTGCAATGAGCCCCTTTGTTTTTGCAAATGGCACATATTCATTGTGAAAGGGACTTATTGAGATGAGGAGAGTATGTACACCACGTTTGCGCAATTGCTCAAGCACATGCTGTTTATTGTGGCTATACCACGACGCATTGGTTTCAATGTACTCAATATCTATTCCATAGCTTTTAATAATGTCCACAGCGCTATACAACGCATCGATATGTAAAAATGGCTCACCACCACCAATGTGAATACTGCTACAACCATATTGAAGTAACACCGTACATATACTCTGTAATGTGTCATGCTGCATGTAGCTTTTATCACGGTGAGGAGAGCAAGCATATAAACAATGCCTGCACTGTGAAGAGCATGTGTAGTTAGTAATAATGCCTCCCGATGAAAGATACGCAATTTTCAAACTCATTTTATCCGCGTGGCCTGACCTTCCATGTGAATGCTAGCAGCACAATTGATGCTACAGTACATCCAACTATTGTGTATAGAACTATGTCCCAGCTTTTAGCAACATCATACACTGCTCTAAAATGCTCCAGCATAAATCCAAAACCCTTTGCCTGAGCAGTGCGGCCTAAATACCCAAACATGCCAATAAAACCGGCTGCAGTGCCCACTGCTTTTTTGTTGGTTAAATCCAACCCCATTACACCAAGCATCATAACAGGTGGATACACAAAAAAACCAATAATCGAAAACATTGCATAGTAAAACCACATACTGGTATGTGGGTACACCACAATAGCATAAAATGCAAGTACTACGGGAATCATGCACAGCATACTCACCATACCACGCCGCCCCTGCAGTTTGTCCGAAATCCAGCCAAAAAGTATCGTTGATGGGATACCTGCAAATTCAAGAACCATTACACCAAAGCCTCCCGCACTAATATCTGCTCCCTTAACTTCACGCAAAAAGGAGGGCCCCCAATCAAGCATACTGTAGCGGGCAATATAGACAAAAAAGTTTGCAAGTGCAACTACCCAAAGAAGTTTGTTTTTGAGAATATATTCTACAAACAATTCTCTGGTAGATAATTCTGTTTCATAATGGTGTGGTGATTGAGGCGGATAGTCGTTACGGTATTCTTCAATAGATGGCAATCCAACTGATTGCGGTGTATCACGAAGTCGCCACATAAGATATACGGCACACACAATAGCGATAGCTCCTGGAATAAAGAAAGCATTGGCAACACCAAAATTATGCGCAGCATACGCTGCTAAAACCCCCGCTATGCCACCACCAACATTATGGGCTATATTCCATATAGAGAAAATGGTGCCGCGTTCACTAACACTGAACCAGTGGCCAATTGCCCTTCCACACGGTGGCCATCCTGCTCCCTGTATAAATCCGTTGAGAGCCCATAACCAGAAATGTATAGCATAATTATGGCTTGCACCAAATGCAAAGTTACAAAAAGCTGTGAGCAACAAACCAAACGGCATAAAGGTGCGAACATTGCTTCGGTCGGACACTGAACCAAGTAAAAATTTTCCCAGACCGTAAGCAAAAGCACTCACTGCTAAAATACTTCCAATCTGTGAATGGTCATATCCAAATACAACCTGCATGTCTTTTGCAACGGTAGCAAGGTTGTTACGGACAATGTAAAATGTTGCATACCCAATGAATGTTGCTTCCAGTATACTCCAGCGGAATTTAGGATATAATTTTTTAATTTTTTCCTGAGACAATAACGGCTTTGGCGAAGGTGGTGCAAATATGGTAAACTTCATAACAATATCCTTGTAGGTATAAAATTTCTGATAAAGATGTAATACTATAATTTAAAATCTATAATTGTAAACAATATTTCTTCACATATAGTAGTATAATTATCCAAGGAATCATCTATAACCTAAAAGCTAAAAAAAATCACTATGTATTCCTATTAACTATGTGTCAATTAACCAAATTGTATGCCAAGTATTAAAAGGATTATTGAGTAAACTCTGTAAAAAAAAGACTATTTCATGTTAACCATAAATATTCATCAGGAATAATGGCAGTCAATTAATAAATTATCATTGAAATTTACATGCTCATATTTTTTTTATACTATACTCTTTTACTGTAAACAGGAGTAAAAATGAAAATAACCAAAAAACGCAAAGATGGTTTAAAACGCCAGCATGAGATAATGCTTGTGGCACTTGAACTTTTTTCAAGAAAAGGGTACCATGATACAAAACTTGAAGATGTTATAAAAAAAGCTGGCATAGCAAAAGGAACCTTTTACCTTCATTTTAGCGGTAAAGATGACCTTTTGCATATGATAGTTGATACTCACCTTGAAGAATTGTACAGAGTGTTACAAATGCTTGATATATCAATGGACAAACCTTTGAATGAAATAAGCTCATTATATATAACTATCGCACAAAAACTTATTAATGATAAAAGGTTTAGAATGTTTGCCCGCATTATGTTGAAAGAAGCCATTGGACTTGATACAATACTATTACGCAAACTCAATGATTTTTATAATAAAATAATTATGATGTCAGCAGAATATATTAAAAAAGCCCAGGAAAAAGGAAGGGTTATTTCTACGCTTGACCCTCTTTTTACATCAATGTGTATTGTTGGGTCAATAAAAGAATTGGTTTTCCAGTGGGCTATAAATAATGAATCCATGGATATTGAAAAAGCAATTATCACTGCAGCTACAGTGTATTTTAATGGCATGTTGAACCATTGATATTTATTACTTGACTAAAATGCGATATTTATAATTGTATAAAAAAAGTGTAAATTGTGTTATAGATTCAACATCTTAAAGAGGAAAATGTAAAGAGGATATGAAACTATCTGAAATCAAGGAATTGCTAAATGCCGATGTGATAGTTGGCGAAGAAATGCTGGGAAGTATTGAAGTTGAAACAGCATTTGCATCAGATCTGTTAAGTGATGTGCTAGCATATGCTAAAGAAAGGGCACTGTTTATTACAGGCCTTACCAATCCTCAGGTAATACGTACCGTTGAGGTCCTTGACCTTATAGGCGTGATCTTTGTACGGGGCAAGGTGCCTCAAATGGATACAGTAGAACTAGCAAAGCGTAAAAATATACCTTTACTCAGAACAAAATGCATAATGTTTGAAACCTGCGGTAGATTATATGGAGCAGGCATTAAAGCATCAATTGAAAAAGTTGACTAAACTATTGTATGCAGTATACTCAATGTGCTCATCATATATTTTCCTACACCTTACGTGGTGGTGATTTTGACAATGCAGGGAGGATTTCCACTTCATTAAAGCGGGAATTGCGCACAAGGGATTATCCCCCTCACATTATTCAGCGTGTTGCTATCGTTTTATATGAAGCAGAAATAAATGTGGTTTCATATACTAAGGTTGGATATTTTTTTGCCTATTGCAGGCCAAACTCAATTCACCTGGTAATAAAGGATAAAGGCAAAGGGATAGAAAACATCAAACTAGCTGTACAGGAAGGCTTTTCAACAGCAACAGATGAAATACGCAGGCTTGGATTTGGCGCAGGTATGGGTTTATCAAATATCAAGCGAAATGCCAATGTCATGCGAATCTGCTCCAAACCAGGTGTGGGCACAAAAATAACTATAGACATAACATCAAGCTATCACTATGGAGATTTGATTATGGACATCACTGTAAACGAAATTCAACAAAAAACAAATTTTGAATTGCTCACCTCTAAAGCCGATTGTTCAAAGCTCATTACCGGTGGCTATGTTGGTGACATGCTGTCTGATGTTAACGCTAATGGAAAAAAAGGCAATATCTGGATTACCATTTTAACTCATCCCAATGCAGTGGCAGTTGCATCGCTTAAGGATTTCAGTGCAATCGTTGTTGCTGGTGGTATAAGGCCCCGTGATGAATTTATCAAACGCGCAGATGAAGAGGACATACCTGTGCTGTATACTGATTTATCAGCTTATGAGGTGGTGGTATTGCTATCTTCATTAGGTGTAACAGCCAATCATTAATATTATAATAATTTTATTTGTAGGCGATAGCTCCTTAAAATTTAATCTTTTTGTAGCAAATATTTAATAGCACAACCAGCTGCAGCTAGCCCCATAATCCCGGGCATAAAGGATAAACTGCCGGGAACAGTATCATTACCAGAAACTCCCATAGTACGATTCCGTTCTTCGTGAAAATACACACATGGTACGCCGTGAGTTATTCCTTTTTCTTTTAGTCGTCTTCTAACAACTCGGGCTAGCGGGCAGTACTGGCTTTTACTAATATCGCTTATCCTGATACTTTCAGGATTAAATGCTCGCGCAGCCCCCATACAGCTGACAAATGGAATTTTATGTGTATACAGGTACTCAATTAACGATGTCTTTGCAGCAACATCATCAATAGCATCGATTACAAAATCAACAGTGTGTTCTATTACAGCAGTTATATTATCGGGAGTTAAACGTACTCTGTGGGGGAAAACAACAATCCCTGGATTGATGTCTTTTGCTCTATTTACTGCAACATCTACTTTAGGCATACCCAATGTACTGTCCATTGCAAGGAGCTGTCGGTTACAATTTGAAATTTCAATAACATCAAAGTCAATAATATGAACTGTACCAATCCCAGCCCTAACAATTGCCTCAAATGCATATGAGCCAACTCCCCCTAGACCAGCTATAAGCACTTTGCAACTAATAAGCTTTTGCAAATTAGCTTTGCCAATTAAAAGTTCAGTTCGTGAAAAACGTTTATCAGTATTTTGAATCATGCTCATTGTATTTATAACATTTCATACTAGGATATACCAATAGTAGCATACATGCAAATATATTGCAATGATTATAATCCATAGTGTGAAACTTAAAAAATACTTTTATTGATTTTATGATTTAACTTCAATCAATTCTGGTGGTGGTCCCCAGTAGAATTTTAGGCAATGTATGCCTTTTTCTCTATAAAAATCAAAAGTATATGACCTATTTTCATAATAACTGGGTAAATTATTAGGATAGTTATCGGTATTTATTTCTTTTAATCGTTTTTGGAAATACAAAAAAAATTCTTCTAGTACATTATCCACGCAAAATGCAATGATATTAGCAAGTGACATCTTCCACAATTTCTTCACATCAAGGAAAAACTCATACTCAGACTGATATAAAACCAGATGTACTCTACGCCATGGATTTTTAAGGTCGCGTTTGCGATATGCTATTCTTTTAAATGCTTCATACTTTCTCTTTTCCTTCTTTGCTGCATACATAATCATATATGCAATGATAGTCCTCAATGGCACACCTAATCGTTTAGAATAATCATTAAGTAAAGAAAGATGGTTTAAGGAAATGCAGGTAGTAGTTTCAAAGTCCATAGTCCCTCCAAAGTATTTGTTTATTTGTTTCAAAGAATTAATCGTTTGATATAATTTGTCAACGAATATTTTTCTATCAAGAATGATGATTGCCTCGGCAAAACTCAGCAACCTTTCCTTAATTGCTATTAGTTAGTTTACTGAATTATGGTTGTTTTCAATTGTGACAAAAGAATACTTTTTATATTTTCAAATTAAACAACTTTTTTGCATTACTGGTTGTTATTCGTGCTATTTCCTCTTGTGGTTTTTCTATAAGCTCACTTACTGCTGTAACAACATAAATAATATTTTCGGGTACATTGATGTGCCCGCTTTTTTCTACAGGTGGTATGTCTGGGCTATCAGTTTCTAGCAAAACATAATCAGGATATATAAATTTTAGCACCTCTAATTTCTTTTTACTATTTCGGAAAGTAACAGCTCCCCCAAATGAAAAATAAAATCCAAATGGAATTAATTGTTTTGTTATTTCCAGATTACCAGAATATGAATGAATAACCCCACCAGCTGTAAGAGTACCCACACGCTTTAAAGATGCAATGAGCTCATTAAAAGCTCCCCTGCAATGTACAATTATTGGCTTTCCCAATTCATTTGCAATTGCCACTTGATCCTCAAAGAATTTTTTCTGCAATTGCATGTCAATGTTGGTCTTTGCATCCAGCCCTATTTCGCCAATAGCACAATACTTAGTATCACTCACCTGTGTAAGCTTGTACAACTCATTAAAAAAATTTTCACTAATGTACCATGGATGTACACCTAATGCAAAGTAGACTTCCTTATGCTGCGTACTTATTTTTTGCGATAGTTCCCACTCATCAGGAACTATCGCACATGTAATAAGTGCTATTACCCCTACACTTTTTGCTTTTTCTATAATACTGTGCAATTTCCCCGCAAAGTGCTCGCTTTCCAGATGGCAATGAACATCAATCAGTTCCATTATTCACCTATGACCTTTACAAGAACACGCTTAGGGCGCTGTCCATCAAACTCAGCATAAAATATCTGTTCCCATGGACCAAAATCTAGCTTGCCATTAGTAACAGCAACTACCACTTCTCTACCCATGATACTTCTTTTTATATGGGCATCACCGTTGTCTTCACCGGTACGATTATGCCTATACCGTGATATGGGCTCATGAGGAGCAAGCTGCTCCAAAAAATCATCTATATCATGTATCAGACCCTTCTCATCATCATTAATATGTACGGATGCCGTTATGTGCATGGCATTAACAAGGCATAATCCCTCTTTGATACCGCTTTTTTTAACTATCTCCTCAACCTTATCTGTAATATTTATATAATCCCGTTTTGTGCGCGTGTTAAATGTTAAATACTCGGTATACGATTTCATTAACCACCTCCGTATATAGTAATTGTCTAAATGTTCTACTTACATACACAATAAAATTTCCCGTGTCAATTATTTGTTGGGTAAAGATTTTAAAAGGGAAATAATTGATCATGTTAAATTAGAATATACATAAAAAATTATTGCCTAATTATACATATATTTTATAGTACCCCAAAACTGTGCCCGGAGGTCTATTATGCAAACAGTATCACTTGTAAAATATACAAAAAGTCCAGATTCATTAAAAGAGGCGATAGCTCTTTGTAATGGCTTTGCTGAATTAAAACCAAATCACAAGGTGTTAATAAAACCCAATTTAGTTGCCTGGGATGACCTCTTTCCGCCGGCACCATACGGCGTTTTTACAACTACCCGGCTTGTAGAAGACCTGGTTATACTCCTTAAGGAGTATGGATGTAATGATATTACTATTGGTGAAGGGTCTGTTGAAGTAAAAAAAGGTGTTGGCACTATGGCAGCATTTGCAGGTTTGGGCTATACTGAATTAGCAAAGAAGTATAACGTAAAGCTTGTTGACTTTAACCAATCTAAAGCCAAAAAATGTGCCATAGATGACACAACACATCTTATGATAGCCGAAGAAGCATTAGACTGTGATTTTTTTATTAATTTCCCTGTCCTTAAAACACATGGGCAAACAAAAATTTCATTAGGTATAAAAAACTTAAAAGGTTGCCTCAAATTGGCATCAAAAAAACTGTGCCATCATCCAAAGCTTAACTTGGAATACTGCTTTCCTTTTGTTACTGATTATGTAAAGCCAAAGCTTACCATAATTGATGGAATTTATGCACTTGAAAAAGGTGCACTGCATTTTGGCAATGCTTTCAAAAAAGACATCATTATTGCTTCCACCGATAGCCTGGCTGCGGATATGGTTGGAGCAAAAGTAATTGGCTATGATCCAACTGACATTGCACATTTTGTAACATTTGCCAACCGTCATAACAAATCCTTATCGCTGACTGATTATGAAATCAAAGGCGAAAAATTAGAAGACCATATCCAGCCACTTAAATGGGACTGGGCGTGGACTGAAGATAATACCGGCCCAGGAATATTTGCCAAAATGGGTGTAACGGGCGTTGCATTACCTAAATATGATGATACGCTTTGCTCAGGTTGCTCACCAATAGCCAATATGTGCAATATCCTGGTATTGTCTGCATTTAAAGGGCAGCCACTTCCAAAGGTTGAGATACTCAATGGCAAAAAGATGCAGGCACGCGCTGGCTATGACAAAACAATATTGCTTGGCAATTGCATCATTAAAGCTAATAAAAACAACCCCAACATAAAAGAACCTGTTGAGGTCAAAGGATGTCCACCTGACTTTGATGATGTAGTGAAAACCCTGAAAGCCTGTGGATTGGAAGTTAATGAAATGGCATATTTAGGGTATATGAAGCAGCAGAGTGAAAAGTACAACGGCAAGGAAGGTTATGACCCTGCATTCTATAAGGCATAGCCAGTAATTATATTGGTTCATCTGACGATGGTTTCTGCCGTATGAATGCAGATACCACATACGGCAAAGATACTGTACCATCTGCTTCTAATGCATAAATAGTAGAGAGTAAATCTTTGTTATCATTGATCAATGTCTGAAGTTGTTCAAGACTGCAACCAAGATAGTTGGCAATTGAAAAAAGATTAATTACAACTTTCTCTGTATAGGATTTTGCTAAGCCAAACTCATTGAGTGTTAAAAATGTCTTCAAATCATCTTCCAGATAATAGTCTGTATGCAATGGATTTATTGTATGAGCTATCTCATCAAAAATCCCATCTATGTCTTCATTGGGCAACACAAACCCAGCTAAAAAGAGTACACCTTCAAACTGCAGCGCACGCCTAAATTCATCAATTGACCTTCCAGTATCAAGTATATCCAGGCAATCAATACATACTATCATATCAGCCTTATAGTAATCAATGGGGAAATCATTGAAGTTTCCGGTAACACCATAAAAGCGGCTCATCCATTCATTTTTGCTATACCGTGCATAAAATGATTGTAACAATGAAAGTGAAGGCTCAACCACAACACATAGTGCTTTTGAAACCTCCATAATTGCTTCAATATATTTTGGATTTCCTAACCCTATCTTTACAATGACATGTGGCTTGTATGTTTCAATACAATCTTTAAGCCTGCCAAAAACCAATTCAAAACGGTTGTCAGGTTCAATCAATGTATGTAAGGATGCATCATATTCCAAAAGCTGCTGCAACGTTGCAAACTTCATTGTTTCCCCCTACGCTGGTTTTGCCGCTCATCATTCCAGTTTTTTGTGGAAAAGAAAATTGCGCTATTATTCTTAAGCACTCAGTGACAAAGAATCTACTACAAGGAATTAATATTTTTCCCTGAATGGCGCTGTGCTCATACTACTATTGCTATTTTCATCATGTTTTGTCAATTTTTGCTATGGTTAAATTTTGATATTATATTTGTCACAACACTATGTATATCAGGATTGATGCATGTTTACAAAAATGCAAGCATAAAAAAATCCCACGACAATTACTCGTGGGATTTTTTTATTGTATCAGTATACCATTTATTCATACATTTTGAAAATAAATGTCAACGTAGTAAATAGATAGTGGTCTTTTTCGGTTAGCTTGTTGCCGGTTTTAAAGTACTGTGTCTGGTACATGTACATTGGAGTAAGGATAATAGTTGGAGTAAACTTATAGCTAAAACCAACATATACTCTGTTCTGTGAAAAGCCACCATATTCAAATCCCGGTGTAAGTGGAGCTTTTGTAATATCTTTTGTGTCTTCATCATCAATTACACCCTGGAATATCTCATCACCTATCATAACAGCAAATTTATCAGTTATACTGTATTCTACTCTGAAATATTCCCGAATAAGGAGGGAATACCCTTTTTTAAGTGAACTTGTTGTATAGCTAGGGTAAGTTGAATAAACTTTGTTGTGGAAAATAATCCTGTTCCACAACTTCAAATTGCCTATTTTATATTCAACGATTGGCAAAAATTCTATATTATGGGAATAATAATATTCATCTTCGCCAGTTGGGGAAACCGCTGCCCGTGTGGGAAATCCCTGATAGTAATACCATAATGGCAATTTGACAGTTAAATTGTCAAACTTCATTGTGTAGGTAGGGCCGGTAAATAACTCGTAAAAGAATGTCTTTTTTTCTTCTTTGCCCGGATCATTCTTTCTTTCATACTCATAGCTGTGGCTTGTAAGCAATGTCCATGACCACTGTGGTGAAAAAACGGCAGTTAAATCTAAATACGTCCACGAACGGTATGCAACTGGTACAGCAAAAACTGATACTGATGTACAAAAAACAAACACCAGTAAAAATAATAACGTAAATCGTTTTACCATGGGAAACCTCTCTATATATAAATTAAATAATGATGTGGAATTAAACTAATCCCTTATTATAGTCATGCAACAATACAAGCATTCTGTCAATAATTTTTTATCAACTACTTGGTGCGTATCGTATAAAAATTTTTTTCTTCACAAATCATATTTTCCTTACACAATGCATCAAGTGCCAGGTGTATTTTTTCAAGGGGATAGTTTAGGTGCTGCAACAGTACCTCTTTATGGACTGTACCATTATGTACAAGAAACCGCACAATATCACCGCGAACCTTTCGCAGTGAGCTATGATACGGCGATTGCACTTTATACTGTGTGCTGTGTCGACTATAGTTATAGTGCTGTTTAATATATGCACCTGTGTCCATGAGTGCATTATAAAATCGCTTTGGATTAGCTTTATCCATAGTTGACTGTAACAGAGGCAGTATCAATACATCAGCAACCGTATCGTTTGTAGTAAAAAAAGTATAAATATATACAGTGCGAACGTTTGTTTCTACATATAAAGCTGGTTTTCCAAATGCAAATATTGAAACAGAAGCCGCCGTTGCCTTACCCAGCCCGGGCAGTTTTTGTAGCTCTTTTTCATCATCCGGAATTTTGCCGTTATACTGTGTTACAACAATCTTTGCACACTCCCATAGATACTTTGCCCGCCGGTTGTATCCTAATCCCTGCCATACTGCAAGCACTTCATGAAACGACGCTTTTGCCAGCGATTCAACTGAGGGAAATTTTTTGATAAACTGGTTGTACTTTTCAATGACTCGTGCAACCTGGGTCTGCTGGAGCATTATTTCAGACACAAGTATATGGTAGGAGTTGTCGGTTGTGCGCCATGGGAGGTGGCGATAGTTACTGTCATAATAATCATAGATGCACGATAAAAATTTCTTCTTTATGGCTGCATCAATTTTCTTTTTCTTGTTAAACGACTTTCTTACAGCTGCCAGTCCATCAAGAAGTCTATCCATAGTAACTATCGCTACACATTAAACCTGAAGGATACAATATCACCATCCTGCATATAGTAGTCTTTGCCAACAAGGTGATACTTGCCTTCCTTTTTTAAAGTTTCTTCACAGCCTGCAACAATAAAATCGTCATAGTGCATAAGCTCAGCTCGTATAAACCCTCGCTGTATATCGCTGTGAATATACCCTGCAGCCTCTGGTGCGGTAACTCCTTTCGGAACAAGCCACTGCTTTACCTCATCCTGCCCAACAGTAAAAAATGACTGCAAGCCAAGCGAATCAAGTATTGCATCACATAATACATGCAAGGCTGGTTTTGTAACGCCTAACGATGCATAAAATTCTTTACGCTCATTTTCATCATCTATTGCTGCTATTTCACTTTCAAGCTTTACCGCAACAGCTAAGGCATGCACTGTATGATGCGCAAATATATTCTTAAATGTGGTAGTGATTGCACTGTTGCTATCATCAGTATTGAAGACCACAACAATTTTTTTTAATGTAATGAATGGATAGCTTTTTATAATTGCACCATCATCATCTGTAAGCTTTAGGCTATTCAAAAGATTGCCACCTTCAAGATGCTGCAAAAATTTTTGCAGCAAAGTAAGTTCTTTTTCTTTCTGCTGCTGTGTTTTCTTCTTATCCTGCTGTAAGCGTTCTATACGCTTTTCAGCAAATACCATATCATGCAAAATAAATTCACTTATAAGCTTTTCATAATCACGCAGTGGATTAACACTGCCCTTTATGTGATACACCGAATCATCATTGAATGCGCGCACAACAATGCACAGTGCATCCATTGTTACAATATTGCTGAAGATGCTTCCTTCCCTGATCATTTCATCTGTTACATCACCAACAAGGGTAATATTAATGGTAGCAGGTGCTGTCTTTTTTGGCTTGTAGTGTTTCACAAGTGTGGTAAAACGGCTATCCTGTATTGTTGCAACGCCTACCCCTTTTTTTACATCAAATGAGTTATTGGTTAAAAGCGTAAGTAATGTTTTTTTGCCGCTCTGCGGGTAGCCTACTATTCCTAATGATAAAGCCATAGTAAAAAAATCTCCCGTACTAAATATAGTAGGGGCGAACTACCATTCGCCCCTACAGGATATATTGTTATCACACATTAAATTTTTATCAATAAATCATGATATCTTAAAGAATGACACCATTTCTTTTAACTTGACAGCTAACTGTTCAACCCCTGCAGCGTTTGCAGACATCTCTTCGGCTGCACCTGCATTGCTCTGCGACAGCTCATTGATAGTGCTGATAGATTGAGATATTTCATTAATAGCAACACGCTGCTCTTGTGTTGCATTCTTAATTTCTTCGGATCCAATTTGTACATCTGCAATCATCCCCTGTACCTTTGTATTGATAGCAAGCTGTTCTTTCATCTCTGCTGCAACCTGCTCAATGCGGCTAGAAATATCTTTAACGCCATTAATAATAAAACCTATTGTTTGAATTGCCTGAGTAATGTTATGTGTACCTTTTGCCATTTCAGTGCTGTTTTGTTTTATCAGGCCATCAATTTCTTTTATACTGAGTGCAGTCTGTTCTGCAAGTTTTGAAATTTCATCAGCAACAACTGCAAACCCGCGGCCAAAGTCACCTGCGCGTGCTGCCTCAATTGCGGCATTAAGAGATAAAAGATTAATCTGCTCAGAAATATCATTAATAATTTTAACAATATTTTTCATATCATCAGAACTCTTTGATAGCACCTGCATGGTTGCATTCATCTGGTTTAATGACTGGCTTCCCTCACGCGAACGCTCAGCAATAAGTTCAACCTCTTTCACCGAAGCGTTCATTGTATCAGCAACTGTCTCTATGGTCTGTGACAGGTTCTTCAACAAATTTATAAGTGATGATAAACTCTGGTTTTGGCTATCAGCACGCTTTGCAACATTTTCCATTCCAGCTGCTATCTCTTCAACAGTTGCGGATATCTCTTCAACTGTTGATGCTTCGTTTTGCACATTGTCAGTAAATGAGCTAATTGCCTGCGACATCTGCGTGGATGAGGACGCCAGTTCATCAGCAATTTGAATAATATGAGCTATCGCCCCACGCAATTCACTGATGAGCTTGTTAACTGCTGCTGATAATATACCCACTTCATCGCCTTTAATAACAGAAAGGCTTTGTGTTAAATCCCCTCGTGCTACACTATTCAACACCTCTCGCGCTATTTGCAATGGTTCTAAGTGCCGTTTAACATTTCTATATAAAATAACAGTTGCAATCACACACCAGAATAATCCTATACCCAATGATAACAATGCCAAAAGTTTTGAATATTCATTCATTTCGGATTTGGGAATGCTTGCAATCAACAAAAATCCTGATTTACTTTTAGTGCAGTATCCAAATTTATCGTCGTTTCCAAATTTATACGAAACGAATTCATTAGGGTTATCATATAACTTTTTTCCCCATTCATAATTCAAAAGAGAATCATTGGTAACATCGCGATAAGGATGAGCAAAGCCAGCACCATCCTGATAGGCAAGAAATATATATCCAGTTTTCCCAATTAGTGCATCAGCCAGTATTAATTTTTTTAACGCATCAATTGCTATAAGGGCTGCATACATTCTTCCATTTATGGTGTCACCAACAACAAAATATGGAAGTTTATCTTTTTCCATCACAACAGGTTTTGAAACAAAGCTTTTTTTGTCTTCAAAATATTTAATCGCTGTAATAGCTTTTTGAAAAACACTGTCATATTTACCACTGCCAGATATAATCACGTTTCCGTTATCCAAAATGGCACAGTCGGAATATATTTTTCGTAAAGAAACTACCCTATTAATTGTATTCCGGTCAGGGAATGCTGCTATCATTCTACAATCGTTTTGCGTATATTCTATAAAGTTATCTAACTTATTGCCAGTTTGCTTGGAAATAACATCAATAGTATGAGAATACATTTTCTGCATGTAATTATGCGACAGCAATATACCAAATGTTACCAGCATGATAACAAGAAGCACATTGACAATACTTGCTGAACCAGTAAGGATAGGTATTAATGAACCAAATGCCGTCACTGGTTTACCGCTTATGGTGTCCCTAACATCATCAAATAATCCTTGCTGTGTTAATGCATTGATTGTTTTTGGAATAAAATATGTACCAAATACCAAAGAAACAGCAATGGATAAAATTCCACCAAACCACAAATATAAAAGCTGATCAAACGTTAGACCATACAACAAAGCACTGGTAATGCTGAAAACAGCAAGGCCTATAATCCACTGGGCAATAAGACCCAATGAAAACATTACCACTGCACTGCTCAGACGTTCCTTTAATATCAGCGCATGCTTTTCAGAAAAGTTAGCTCCTTTTGCTTTTGCAGTAAAATACCACCTGAAAGGTGCAAATAAAAATTGATACCAATAATAGGTCATAACTGCAACTGCTACAAACACAATGAATCCTGGAACAATAACAACCTGAAGATTTGAAAAGCTTATCTCAGTTTTCCAGATGAAAAACAAAACAGTAAGCGGTGCACCAATTACTGCCGACAGTGCATTACCGTGTATCAACATATCATAATAAAATCGGCGGTAGGTTTTTATATAATCCATAATTGCCTCGTGATGTGTAAAATTTGACAAAAGTTTTACCAATAAAAAAAATATAAACGTTATAAGAGATCAATAATTAAAGAGAAGAATTTCTGAAGCTATAATCAGTGTAGCACTTTGTTCCCAAAAATTATTAAAAATTTGGGATGAGTGGACGTTTTTTTATTTGTATCGTTTACGAATTTATGAGGTTTTTAAGATTTTCTTTGTTCTTAGTGCCCATTTTTTCAAGTATTGGCCACAATTTCACTACTAGACGTGGAAAAACCATAATAAACCGTGTTACAAATCCCTGTGATGCGGGGACTACAATCTCAGGTTTTTTTGTATGCAAAGCTTTCACAACAGCCTTTGCCACATCTTCAGGCTTCTGCGGTTTACTTAAAAAAGTAAGAGGCGAACCACCATGTGTTGCCTCATACTGCAGCATTGGCGTATTCACTGAATCAGGAAATACCGTAGCAACATGTATCTTCTTTTTTAATTCTATATGCAATGTCAAAAACAAACCGCGCAGTGCAAATTTAGTTGCAGTGTAAATTGAGCTATACGTTTCTGGCACTATTCCAGCAAGTGAAGCGATAGTTACTATTGCGGGCCTTTTACTTTTTTTCAAATATGGTAATGCTTCAAAGGTACAATAAATTGGACCCATACAATTAACCTGTATTTGGCGATTAATTTCTTCATACGAGGTATTCTCAAAAAGATTTGGTTCTATTATTCCAGCATTATTCACAAGAATATCAATACCACCATATTTTTTTATTACTTTTGCAATCATTGATTTTACTGATTTGATATCAGTTATATCACAGTCTATTGCATACACACTATCGCCATACTGTTTCTGCATATCAGCAAGCGCTTTTTTATTTATATCAACAAGCACGCATGTTATTTTTTCCCTTACAAATTGGGCAGTTATTGCTCTTCCAATACCACCTGCAGCTCCGGTTATGATAGCAACTTGCTTTTCCATATGTACTATAACCCCATGTGATTGTAATGTTTTCCTGTAGGCTCACAATGCATTGCGATCCTACAGGCTTTATGTGTAACAGCATTACTTTTCAATCACCAATAAAAACTCACCAATTTTTTTTAACATATCATTAAAATGCGGATTATATGTTAGTCGTGTAATTACTTTATACTTTTCAATGTTTTCTTTAGTATTTTCACCTTTCCATATATCAGGATCTGTCAAGCACTGATGGCGTTCTGGTGTATTTGGTTTATAATATAAGCAATTTCTATAANCACCGTTTTTTCCATAGTGTGGATCATCAGGTGGAATAGTGATGCATATATGCGGCATATTTAATATTTTTTCCTGTGGTATAAAGCTATTAACTGTAATAATATAATTATCCTCACCATCATAATCTTTTTCAGGCTGTGTGGTATACAGAATAAACATCTTTTTGCCAGTTACATAATTTTTCATCACAAATAGCGTTCGTTCTGTACTCACTGTCCTATCATCAATACTCTGGGCAACAAATACTGGTACTGTTACCTTTTTCCCTTCATCAAAGAGCGCATCAACTTGCTTAATGAGCTTGTATGTCTGAGTTACCCCATTGAATGTAAACGATTGGTATTTAGTATAATCCACATCATCTTCTATGCTTTCCCAATCTTTGAATGTTCCAATGACAGGAGCCATCCACGCTAATTTTGAGTAAATAGCAAAGGCTGGTGCAAATAAAAATAATCCTTTTACATCATGATTGGCATTTGAAAGCACATAATGAACTGAAAGTATTGCTCCTGTTGAAAATCCCCCCATATATACATTTTTTGCATTCTTTTTAAGTTGTAACATGCCATAGTGAGTAGCTTTAATCCATTCATCATTTTTAACTTTTAACAAATCACCTGGTACTGTTCCATGCCCTGGTAAAAGGAGGCCATATACCAAAAACCCTTTTTCTGCAAAATGTTTCCCTATTGCTCGTAAAAAATATGGTGAATCAGATAACCCATGAATAAGCAGTATCCCTTTTTGATAAATACCATCAACTGGCTTTGTCAGTGGTTTGAAAATAAAAGGGCTGTTCATGGTAACTATCGCATCTTTATTTTTTGTTTCAACGCGTGCGTTTGCAATAACATGAGTCATTAATTCTACATACTGTTCGTATGGTGTTTCAAAAGGAATTGTGAAAGCGCTGTTAAAACCTGATTCTTTTAATCGCGATGGATTTTGAGCATAGACGTATACTAATAATACAATGACCAGTGAAATACTTATTAATAGCTTTTGTTTCATTATAACCACCTCTTTTTAATATTTATTTACTGATATTTAAAAACTTACATGGTATTGAATAACTAAACATTACCTTGAAGCAAAACTGCTGCTTTACATTCAATGAAGTTTAGAGTGTTCTGTAAAGAAATAATTTATTTATTATATTATGGAAAATCTTTTGCACATTTCTCCATACACTGGTCAAATGCTATATTACATGCAGCTTTTTTTGCTTCATCCTTTTTAGCATCATCAAAACATTTCTTTTTGGCTTCAACACACGATTGTTCGCATGCTGCTTTCTTTGGATTCAACGATATACCAATACTATACTGGACAGTTGCACTAATGAATATAGTTACCACTACCATTATAATAATTTTTTTCATGGCGGCCTCCTTATGATCATTTATAGTTACTTAGTTCCTTATTGTACTTTGCCCATGAAAGAATGCAACAATTTTAACATAAAATATGCTCTGACCCCAAATTATGGCATCCCTCACATAACTCTGTGTACTCTGCGCCCTCCACGTGATGTATCATTTTATCTCACGCAGAGATCGCAGAGAATGCTGAGATGGGGAGGGGGCTCTGACCCCAGGGTAATTTTACAGTTAATTATAGCGTGTCATCCTGAACTTGTTTCAGGATCTTAAAATACATGCTCTGACCACAGCTTACTCTGTGACCTTAGCGCACTCAGCGTGATGTATCATTATGT
>JAOAIH010000045.1 GCA_026414805.1 Spirochaetota bacterium
TGGGAGGGATAGCAAAATTTGGGGTCAGAGCCTTATTTCCTAATCTCCGCGTTCTCAGCGCTCTCTGCGTGAAAAAAACACTATATCACACAGAGACGCAAAGAGCACAGAGTGGTTGGAGGGATTGCGAGATTTAGGGGTCAGAGCCCCCGTCGATTACAAAAACTTTATGTATAATTTTTTGAAATTAATGTTTACATAATATAAAATACTTTTAACATTGCCGATTATTTTTGGGAGGTAATTGTCTCATGCCATTGAACAAAGATGCAAAGAAGCCACTTGCCAAAGGCAAAAGAAAAACAAATCTTTTGAAATTATGCACAGCTATGAACAAACTAGCAGTTGATGCAGTTGATAAGGAAGTTGTTAAGCGTTTCAGGACTGTAATAGATTCTGCCGAAGAAGATATAACAAAAAATCTTGTTAATCAGATTATTAATCATTCTGAAGAGCTAGAACTAAATACAGTGCCTGAGATGTTCCATCCGTATGTAAAGCATTATCTTTTTATGAAAAAGCGAAATAGTAAGAAAAAATGAAGGTAAAATGAAGATTGTAGTTCAAGCATTTGCAGAAGCAGCTGAAGTGCTGGGTTTCAGAAAAAAGCAAATTGATGTAAAAAGCGATATAACTGTTGCTGAGCTTATACGTACTCTGGCTAATACAAATAACGACTTCAAGCGTATAGCTAAAACATTATTTGTTGCTATAAATGAGGAATATTGCTCACTGGATGCAGTGATCCATGAAAATGATGTAGTTGACCTTATCCCACCGGTGGGAGGAGGTTGATTTTTATATGATGCAATGTATTCTGCAGTATGAGCCAATTAATATTGATGAGTTACTATCACAGTGCACCAACCCAGCTGATGGTGCAGTTGTATGTTTCATTGGCAGGCCACGAAATGTTGCCGATGAAAAGGAAGTATTGTTTCTAGAATATGAAGCGCACGAGTCCATGGCAAAAAAAGAGCTTACGGCAATAATGCAAAAGGCTGTGGAAAAATTTAATATTCATGATTGCATTGTGGTGCACAGATTGGGCCGTGTTGATATAGGCCAGGCAAGCGTTGTGATTATTGTTACATCTATGCACCGTAAAAATGCGTATAATGCATCCCAGTTTATTATCGATGAATTAAAGAAATCAGTCCCCATATGGAAAAAAGAATTTTATAAAGACAGCGCTCAGTGGAAAAGCGATTAGAGATTAATGACAGTAATATTTTTCAACTTCATGTAAGATAGTTGTTGCGTTGTGTAATATTTCCTCAGCATGCTCGTACTGTATTTGACCATTTGAATTGGTAGCATAATCTTTGAGCTCTTTTGACCGTTTTGCAATTTCAATTATTTTGGTATTGCCAAACAAAGTAGTTTCAAAATATTTTTCAAATATTTCTATAATTCTGTCAGGGTCATCTGAATCAAAATCTTTATCAACTAAAAGAACGCGAATAGCATAAAAAATGGCCCTGTAAGAAGCCAGAATTGAATCACAATATTTCTTCTTTTCAAGAAAAATAGATGCTAGCTTGATTTTTTCTCTGCTTTGTGTAATCCTGAATTGTATTTTTTCTAACGTGTTTTCCATTTGTATATTCTAAATTATGACAGGTTTTAATGCTCCCCACTACTAAAAACTATACTATTAGTATGCTAATAATTCAAGTCTTTTTTACAGTAATTATTCCGTAAAAAATTTATCTTCCCAGTTTACTATAATAGTGCATATTTTTACATTATTATAAATTACCTAATTACTTAACTTTTTAAATGAAAATAATTGTAAAAAGTTTCAGTACATTGTTGGAGCATTGTATACAACTTCTTGACATGACATACATTATACGTAAAATTATCTGCTATATAATAAGAATTTTTATATTGAAAACAGGAAGGCAACAATGTGTATAGCACTAATTACAGATTTTGGCCTCAATGACCCTTATGTAGGAGTTGTGAAGGGTGTTATCTATTCACAGGGATTTAAAGGCAAAATAGTGGATGTATGCCATTCTGTTGTTCCATATTCAATTGAACATGCTCAGTTTATACTTGCAACATCATATACTTATTTTCCTAAAAACACAGTGTTTTTGGTAGTGGTTGATCCTGGCGTTGGCACACAAAGAAAAATTTTGTTAGTGTATGACGGCACATATTATTTTTTGATGCCTGACAATGGAATAGTGGGATGTCTTAAAAAGAATGCATTACAGGTATGGGTTATAAATACTGAAGAGTTTACAAATGTATCAACCACTTTTCATGGACGTGATATATTTGCGGTAGTGGCTGCACAACTTGCTATGCATGGGCTGAAAGCAGTCAATTGCAGTGTATACAGCAATTATGTAGTCCATCCTTTTCCGTTTTTTACAGTAGAAAAAGGTATTATTGCAACAAAAGTAGCACATGTTGACAGATTTGGCAATTGTATTTTGTCATTGCCAAATGACACATACTCTCTACAATTGCACACAATTGTTGTCAAAGCTAAGCATTATCAGTTGCACCATTGCATAACGTATGCACAACTTGATCCTGATATGATTGGCATATTGCAGGGAAGTAGCGGATTTGTTGAAGTGTGTATGAATCAAAACAATTGCAGCAAGCAATTGAATGTCACAATAGGAGATATGGTAGAGTTACACTATGAGTGAACATAAGATTGCAATTTTGGTTGGCGATGGGATGGCAGATTTTCCTGTCAAAGAGTTGGAAGGGAAAACACCATTACAGTATGCCAAAACCCACCATATGGATTATCTGGCAAAGAATGGAATTTGCGGGATAGCACGTACAGTTCCTAAAAACATGCCTCCTGGAAGTGACGTTGCTAATCTGTCACTGTTTGGCTATGACCCTGCAACTTGTTATACCGGCAGAGCGCCGCTGGAAGCTCTTAATATGGGCATTGATCTTGGCCCTGATGACGTTGCATTCAGGTGTAACTTGGTTACTATCGAACATAATATTATGCAGGACTTTGCTGCAGGACATATAGATTCAGCGTTTTCAAAGATTGTAATAGAAGAGATAGCTCAAGCAATTAAGATTGATGGTGTTGAGTTTTATGCAGGGGTATCCTATCGCAACATTATGGTGGTACGCAATTTTAGTAAAGAATTACCAACAACTACACCACCTCACGATATACAGGGCAAGGCAATTGAAGAGTATTTACCCAAAGGTCAAAACAGCGATTTGCTTAATGATATCATGCAAAAAGCGGGTGTGGCGATAGCTCATAGTAAAAAAATTTCTGATGCAAAACGCACACTCAGGGGCAATCCAACTGCAATCTGGCTGTGGGGAGGCGGATTCAGGCCAAAGATGCAGCCTCTGTCAAAGCTGTACGGATTACATGGCCATACTATTTCTGCTGTGGACCTGATTCATGGAATTGGGCGAGCAGCAGGACTTACCCCAATTTATGTTGAAGGTGCAACCGGCTATATTGATACCAATTATGCCGGCAAAGCACAGGCTCTTATTGATGGAATGAAGAATGCAAATTTTATATTCTTGCATGTGGAAGCGCCTGATGAATCGGGGCATGAAGGTAACCTTGAACACAAACTCAAAGCAATAGAGGACTTTGATGCAAAAATTGTTGGGCCAGTGGTCAATATGCTCAACCGTTATGGTAACTACACGGTACTTGTGATGCCTGATCATCCAACACCGCTTAGCCTGCGTACACATACGGCCGATCCTGTTCCGTTTGTCATTTATTCTCCTGATATGAGCTATCGTTTGCAGTGTAAAGGGTTCAATGAAGTTGATGCGGCTAAAACCGGCATTGTAGTTGAAAAGGCACATGAGTTGTTAGGGATGATAGTAAAAAAAGCATATAGATGGTGAGGAGGGTATGTCAAAAAAAATCATAATTGCAATAGTTATAATAGCGTTGATAGTTGCAGGTATTGTATGGCGTGTGCTGGCACCAAAAACAATAGAAGATGCAATTGCGTATATTGATAATGGAAGTTACACAAAAGCGTTGAAAGTACTAGAAACGTTGGCAAAGACTTCGGACTATGAAAGTGGTGAGCGTGTGTATTATTACAGAGTGAAGGCGCTTTTGGGATTTATTAATAAATTAAATGAGGACTACGCTGATGAGCGCAATGAAATAGACAAAACCAAAAATAAAAAAATTGAGGAAAAACTTAAAAATAAACTGTATACAATTAACAAAAAAACCGGGCTTGATCTGATACTTATTACTAATCCACGATGTTATATATTTACAGAAGGCAAGCTATACGATGAGTTTGTATCATTGTACCCTGGGAGTCGTTTTATTGAAGCAATAGACTTAGAGATGCTGCAATTTTCTATGGATATGCAGCCGGCAACAATTCATCCTGTTATGGAGTTTTACAAACGGTATCCGCATACAACATATCTTTCAACGCTGGTAAACATTTTGCTGAAAGCACTGGCAAATCCAAAGATTGAAGTAAAAGGGTATTCTGAAAAGCTCACTGAAATGTTGCAGAGTTTCTGTAACAAATATAGTTCAAGTGCCGAGTATTACCGGTTATTCAGATGTAAGGGTGAAAATGTCAATCTTAGGGATTCAGCCGGTACTCACGGTCAGATTACAGGGAAGCTTAATAAAGGTGAATTTGTTATCCAACTGGAGCGTTCAATGGATTCTGTTCAGATTGGCGATGTGCGTGATTACTGGTACCGGGTAGTTTCTGTGAGCGGTAGCCGAGGGTGGGTGTTTGGAAAGTTTTTGGAACGCATTGAGCCACTAACAGGAGCTGTCGCCCAAAATGAAGAAAGCTTTACTATTGATGAAAGGTTTAACGAATGGATTGATTCACATACACCTAAAGGATGGCAACATGTGTTTGCTGGATTTGAAGATGCAATAAGTTTTACTAAACTTAAGGATAGAAACATTGTAAAAATTGATGCAAGGGAGAAGGGTGGCCTCTATAAAAAAACTGGCAGCTTTCAGAATATGGTGTGTAAGGTTAAGGGTCGATTGATAGAAGGGGATATTATTCTGGCAGGGATTGTTGGGTATGGTGGTCTTGCTGCACTTATAACCCTCCTGCCCCAGGAAGTTGATGTGTGTGGATACAAAATTCCGTATGTTACTACTCAATGGCATGAATATGAACTGCGCAGCGAGGGAAAAACACTTTCTTTATTTATTGATGGTGAGCTTGTGGCGCGTAAGATTAGTGCAAAAAAACATGATATGTTACAATCATCAGGCATTTACATCCTTGTAAGCCACGGTAGAGCAAAAGCAGAAATAGAATACATCAGAGTTAAATAATGCATTGACAAAAACTCATCTGTGGTGGTGTAATTGAGATGCATCGAACATATAAAAAGGAGGTGCTACGTGGAGGAATCTATTCGTGCTTTTATAAAAAAGTTTTATCTTTATACCACCCTTGTTGAGTACTGTATTATTATTCCCCTGGCTGTTATTGCAATTGCAGTAAGTACTGATATTCCTGTTCATCAGCTTTATTCAATTTTTATTATTATTGGCATTGTTGCCGTTATTGCACTGGTAGTGTTCCCACCGGTACAGAAATATATGTTCAGGCCATTTATTCTTATGGCAGAAGCGCTAAAAGAGGGCAGGGAAGTTGATGCACCTATAAAGATACTAATCCGTGAACGGTTATTTTCGTTGCCGGTAATGCGCTCTTTTATTGGGATAGCATTCTGGTTATCTAGCATTATTATCGTTATTGCCGGGATGTGGATTGTCCACATAGATATTGAAACCATACTGGTGTGTTTTGTTGTTGGTGCCTGTATACTGGTTGCAGTTGGTTTTGCTATGATCATTGTCCCGCAAATAGTTGTGAACAAATTTATAAATGAAAATGATTTTATCAAAGAACTGGTGGGGTTTGCACAGCAGAAGAATATTAGTTTCTGGGGTTCATTGAAGAATGCTCTAACGGTTTCTATAAGTTCAATGGTTTTACTTGCTATTCTGCTGGTTGCTTCATCAACGCTTTTGTTTGAATTTAAAGCACGTATCAGTGAGTATTCTATGCAGATGCAGATTAATGCTGCAACTGTTGTCAATGAAATGAACAATGCCTTGCAAACAGGTATAGATATGGCATCAATTGCTGCTCGTGATGGCACAATTGATGCATTAGGGTACCTTAAGGGAAAAGAAGAGATAGTTGATGTGTTCATGATTAAGGCTGAAAGGAATGCTACTGTTATCCGATCATTAACCGGGAGGGTAGCAATGCTATCATTGGATATGTTGGGGATGGCTGACGGTGTGCAAAAAAAGAAAAGTTTTATAGGTGATTTTGTATATATCCCGGCAATTAAAACATCGGTTGCTGTAAGTGCAGTTAAAAATAATGCAATGTTATATTGTGTGGCATTTGATATTAATACTCTATTCCAGAAACGATTTGCACATTATAAAATTGGGAATCGTGGTTATGTATTAATTACGAATAAGGAAGGATTGTTTCTTGCTCATCCTAAAACTGAATATATAGGAAAAGAGAACTTAAAAAAATATGACTGGGGGAGCAAAGCATTTCAAGCAAAAAAAGTGGTTAAATATATATGGGAAGGGGAAAGGAAATTTATTTACGTAATTGAAAACAATAATCCTTCTTTTGCTGTTGCACAAACTGTGTATGAAAAAGATATTGGGCTTGCTATACGCAATACCATACTGTTTGTTGCATTTTTAGCGTGTGGTGTTATTGTGCTTGGTATTATTGCTAGCATAATCATATTGTCGTTTGCGTTTCAACCTTTTACCATAATTCGGGATGCAATATACAAAATAGCTGAAGGTGACATTGCCATAACTCCTGAAGTAATCTATGGAAACGAAATTGGTATAATTGCTACATCAATTAAAACATTAACATCAAAGATAGGTGCGGTGATAAGCCAGATTAAGAATTCTTCAGAGGAGCTATCGACAGCATCCGAGCAGATGTCGGCAGGTATAGGCACATTATCCGAGGTTGCATCAAGTCAATCGGCATCAACTGAAGAGATAACTGCAACAATTGAAGAAATATCTGCAAATCTTGATTCAATAGTTATCTCAACTAAAGAAGAATCAAAAAGTTTGGGTGAATTTTCCAAACATTTGCAGGAGCTATCGCAATCAATTTTTTCGTTCTTACTCATCATGGAAGAATCGTCACAGAGAACAGAATCCATAAGCAGTGATGCACAGCAGGGGCAGGTGTCACTACAGCAGATGAATGCAAGCATGCTCAAGATTGTGGAAAGCTCACGTGGTATATCAAATATTGCCCAGATCATTCGCGGTATTGCTGATCAGGTAAACTTGCTTGCGCTTAATGCTGCCATTGAAGCAGCACGTGCAGGAGAGGCTGGCCGGGGCTTTGCAGTAGTTGCTGATGAAATAAGTAAATTGGCTGACCAGATTGCACAGAGCCTTAAAGATATTGATGTACTTGTTAAAACCAATGAAAAAGAAATACAACAGGGGATAGTTATCACCCAAAATACAGTAACTGCAATGTCAAATATTATCAAAGGGATAGAATTGGTGAGCCAGGATGTAACTACTATGGGACAGAAGATACGGGAACAGAGCGAGATATTCAACCAAACAAAACAGGTGTGGGATAGCACAGAATCCCTATCACGGCAGATACTTGATTCAGTTGAAGACCAGAAAAGTGCAATAGATGAGATTGTGCGATCAATCAACACTATTAATTCACTCACTCAAAATGTAGCAGGAACAGCCGAGGAGATGAGTTCAAGTGCTGAAAACCTTGCTTCGATGGCACAGCAGTTAAAAGCAATGCTTGAATATTTTAAGGTGTAATTAATAAATCATTTTGCATTAAGTTTTTTACCAACAATGCTAAAAACCATATCTGCTATAGTTACAGCAGGTGGCATTAGATAACTGAAATTCAAAAAACCATGTATCATTCCCTTTGCCTGGATGCAGGTTGACTGCACTCCAGCTTCTCTCAGGAAAAGATTATACATCTCGCCCTGATCGCGAAGCGGGTCATGTTCCGCGGTGATGATAATAGCTTCGGGCAATCCTTCTGGATGTTGATGAAAAATAGGGAACATGTATGGATTAATAAGATCCTGTGCTGAAGAAAGGTATAATTGTGTAAACCACTTCATTGAAGCTTTTGTTAAGAAAAATCCATCACCAAATTGTCTCACTGAAGATGAGCACACATCAGGTGCAACAACAGGATAAAACAGCACCTGCAAAGCAGGCAATGCCACATTTGTATCTTTACAACGCAAGCAGGTCACCGTAGCAAGATTAGCCCCGGCGCTGTCGCCCGCCAGAGCAACTTTGGCAACATTAACACCAAATTTTTTAGCATTGTTGTTTATCCAGATATATGTGTAGTATGCATCATCAACAGCAGCAGGGAATTTGTGTTCCGGTGCCAGACGGTATTCTACCGATACAACCTTGCACCCAGATGAATTTGCAGCCTTCCTGCATATATGGTCAAAAAGCTCAATAGAGCCAAACATAAAACCCCCACCGTGGTAATATACTATTAATGCATCAGTTGGCGTGAAGGGTTCATACAATCGGCATGGAATTTCAATGCCATTGTATTGTATTGAAAAATCCTCAGTTGACCGGACGTCCTCTCTAATTTGCCTCTCAATTCCCATATTCATCAGGTTCCGCGCTTGTTCAACAGTAAGGTTGCTCAATTCAATGTTTTTTAGTAAATCCAGGACTTTTTTTGCGGATGGATCTAGTGACATTACTAACCTCCCGGTTGTTTTTATATTTTATATGTGCGATAGTTACTGAAAATCAAGAAATTATTAATGAATGGACATTAATATGTCAATAAAAAAATGACCAGGATTTGTTAAAGGCGCTGTCAGATTTGTATAAAAAAGACTTTTACACACGTCTTTCAATGAGCCAGGATTACGGTTTTAATGCTCTGACCCCAAAATTTTACATGGCAGTGTGGATAAAAAAGCCCGGTTTCCCGGGCATTGTAGTATCATACTTATTCTTGGATGAATAAAAATAATGATTCAATGAATTCAGGGTCTTCTTTGTCTATGACTTCAATGATATGCTTATGAAGTCTTTTCTTATGCTCGCCAAAGATTCCCCGTTTTTTCTTAAAGGATTTGGCAAATGCTATGGATTCTTTCATGAGTTCTTCAACGTTTGCGCAGGCTTTTTCTATTACATGGTGTTCGGCAAGTTCTGGTGCTCCAACACGTCTCCCAGTTAATTTCATTTCGTTAAATTTGTAGTATGGGATAGCTTTTTTTACAAATGCAATCATACCTGGCAGAAATGGTATTCCCAAATCTACTTCAGGGAAACAGAAAAAACCTCTGTCGGATCGCATAAATCTGAAGTCGCATGCACAGGATAAAATTGCACCATTGCCAAATGCATGTCCATTGATAGCGGCAACTACCGGCATAGGAATAAGCAACAATCGTTTAAATACATTATTCATGCCATACATGAAATCTTTAATTGCCTTGAAATCCTTTTCTGCCATACGTGGCATAAGCCATTCAATATCAACACCCAGGCTGAAATTTTTTGCATCACTTGAGGTAAGTACAATACCATTAATTTCTTTGTCCGCTTCAATTTCATCAAGAGCCTGGAGCATAGCCTGTGCAAACATCACATTGTGTCGGTTTTCAGTAGTGTTCATTGTTAAAATTGCAATATTTTCGTCCTTCTTCCATTCTACAATGGCCATATATTACCCCCTTTATGATGGTATGTGCAAATACATATAATGTGTATCCCTCTTTGTAAGAGGCACAATTCACATTCCCACGTTATTGGCTGCAAATTCTAAAAGAGCCTTTAGCCAAAAAGTCTTTTAAATCTTGTGGCAGAATATCCTGTAACACATACACAAGTTCTGCAGCATCTTCATCGCATACTATCTGATTTTCCTTGTCTTTGAAATTGTATTTATTCCAATTGAGGCATCGGGCATGGGTTATTATAGATGTGAATATCTTTTCCATAAAATTCATTGTATCGTCCCATATTACATCTAATTCATAGTAATAATCAAGCATTGTCCCAATTGGTTTGAAGCCCCGTTGAAATGCTGTATCAATTACTTGATGCCAGATACGTTCCTGGCATACATATACAGAGCTATCGTACATATTTTGTAACATATATGGTGTTGCCATACCTAATAACGTTGCTATAATTGTAACGCGCTGCTTGTAAGTACTATAGCATAACAACGTTATGGGCTGTCAAGGTTGTTTTGTTAACTACCAAGAAAAAGAATTGGATTTACTAATATCAGTGCATGTTGTTATATGTGTTCTTTTTGTTGGTAGAATGTCTTTATTCATGGTGAAAATAAAAAGGGGCATGCGCCCCTTTTTAGTAATTGATTGTTTAGTTATAAATTGTTTACAGTGCTGAAACGTTTACATGTTCTTTTACCAGCTTCTCTGCTAATGCAATTTTTTCTTTGTTATCCTTGGTTAAAAGCGCTTCCATCTTGTCAATCTGGGCTGCTACTTGATATGCATTGCTTGATACCAAAAGTAGTGGGATATTTTTTTCAGCAGCTTTTGAAATGATATTTGAAGGTGGTAGTATGTTGTTGGTTAAGATTATACCAACAGTATTAGTTTCAAGTGCTGAGATAATGATATCGCTTCTATCGCCGCTGGTGATTAAAAGCTTGCCCTCTTTATTGAACAGAGGATTTCGGAGCGCTTCATTGACTGACATTGCACCTAAGAATACATTCTTTACAACCTTATTTAATCCCGCCTCACCTGCTATTACTTTGGCAAATAGAGCTTCTGATAGATAATCCATGGAGAAGTAGGTAAGGTCAGCTGCGTAGGGTATCATTCCCAAGATAGGAACTCCCATCTTTTCAATTTTTTCAGCGTACGTGCTTTTAAAGTCATCAAGGTCGTGAATCTTGTTAATGATTACACCAAGGAAATTAATGTTGCTGGTATCAACATATTTCCTGAACAGCGTAATGTCATCAATAATGACATCATCATTACCACCTACTATCAAAACCAGCTTTGCATCAAGTGATTTTGCAACAGTGATAGGGTCAAGATAAACTGAAACACCGTATGCAAGATCCTTTCCTCCTTCAATGAAGAGTACTTCGCGGTTTTTGGCAATTGATTTTGCTACTTCTTGCAGCTTTTCTTTAATCCTGGCTTCGTCATATACATAGCGCAGTTTGGCATGTTCAAACCCTATCGTCATATCTTCTGGGTTTTCTTCAAGACCAAAAAGATTAGTCAAAAGAGCAGCATCATAATCCCATAATCGTTTTTTCCGGTATATCAATCTATCGCCAAAGGGCTTCATGTAGGCAACTTCTTTACCCATTACTTTTGCAAGACCAGTGAAAATTGTTGTTTTCCCGGCGCTTCTTCGTGTACACGCAAAAACTATTTTATTCATAATTACACCTCGCTTACGATTTAGAAATTATTATCCTGACGTCTACTGCTTTAAGGCCTTTGCCCTGCTCATAGACAACAACAGGATTAATCTCGATATCTGTGATTCGCGGTATCTTCCTTATGATTGTTGCAACTTTAATAATGGTGTCAACAACAATATCAATATCCTTCTGCTCTTCACCGCGAACGCCTAGCAGTAATGGATATGAACGTATTTCAGAAAGCATTGAACGTGCTTCTTTCTTGTTTAGTGTTGCAGCTCTGAATGCAACATCTTTCATTACTTCAACATAAATGCCACCAAGGCCACACATTACGATTGGCCCTAACTGTGGATCTCGGCGGGCGCCAATAATAAGCTCAACACCTTTCTGCACCATTTCGCATACTTCAATGCCATCTATAACCGCATCTTCTTTATATGCGCGACAATTCTTCATGATGGCTTCGTACGCATCCATTACTTCCTGTTTATTTAGTATATCTAATGCTACACCACCAGCATCAGACTTGTGGAGAATGTCACGGGAAACAACCTTCATAACAACTGGATAGCCTATCTGTTCAGCCAACCGTACACACTCGTCTATTGATTTGCCAATGCCTGAGCCTGGTATCATAACACCAGAAGCTTTCATTACTGCCTGTCCTTCATTAGCTAGTAAAAACGTTCTACCATCGGCAAGTGCACCATCGATAATTTTGTTGATAGTAGCTATGTCTATCTGGGCATCATCAACGCGGTCATCGCGTTCAGATAACATATTGGTATATTTATACAGAGCTCCCATACAGGAAACCGCTTCGTATACATCAGGGAATACTGGTACATTCATTTTGCGAAGCTGAACAATTGCATCTTCAACTACTTTACCACCAACTATCGCATATGCAACAGGCTTTCCGCTAGCTAAATGCTTGCCATACGTATCTCGTATCATTGGAGCTAAGTTTTCAGCATCAAATGTTGCAGTTTCGCAGTACAATGCCAGTGTTGCATGCATATCGTCACAGCGTGTTGGTGCGCTGAGTGCCAGGTCATAGTCTGCGGCTTTTGCACCACCAGTAATGTCTATCGGGTTTTTGGTTGAACCAAAATCAGGTGTTGCAGGGCCAAAAACCTCTTTTAATACAAGCTGGTCATCATAAAGCTCAACACCGTATTTTTCACATGCGTCAGTTGCCATAACACCAATACCGCCACCATTTGTAACAATAACGGTATTTTTTCCTTTTGGGCGTGGTGAATATGCCAGGAATTTACACCAGTTGAATGCTTCCTGCAAGCTTTCTGCGCGCAGTAGGCCGGTTTGGCGCGCAATTGCATCAAAGATTTCATCTGAGCCAGCCAACGATCCAGTATGGCTTGCTGCAGCCATTGCACCACGCTTTGAACGGCCTGATTTCAATACTACGATTGGTTTTAATTTTGTTGCTTCACGGACAGCTTCAATAAAACGCTCACCGTCTTTTACGCCTTCAATATACATTAAAATTACTTTTGTTTCCTGGTCGCGCATTACAAACTCTAAGCAATCTGCTTCATCAATATCTGCCTTATTGCCCAGGGATACGATTGCAGATAATCCCATATTTTCTACAGCAGTTTTCCCTATCATTGCTATTCCTAATGCACCACTCTGGGTAAGAATGGCAACATTACCACGCAAAATATCAGTAGCTGAGAATGTTGAATTGTAATGACCGGAAGCAGAGTATACGCCAAAGATGTTAGGACCAAGTACTCGTGTTCCTTTGGAATTGGCATATTCAACAATTTTACGTTCTAGTTCAACTTCTCCAACTTCGGAAAAACCGGAAGTTATAATCTGGACATGTTTTACGCCCTTATCGGCACATTCCTTAACTGCATCAAATGCCAATTTTGCAGGAACGCAGATTGTTGCTACGTCAATTTCGTCCTTTACATCAGAAATTGATGGGTAGCAATCAACACCTAAAATTGCACCGCCTTTTGGGTTGATGGGATAAATTTTTCCTTTAAAACCACCCTGAATAATGTTTCGGGTGATACTGAACCCAATTTTGCCCGGTTGTGAAGAAGCGCCAACTATCGCAACACTTTTGGGCTGAAATAAAGAAACTATGTCTGCCTTTTTTGCTTTCATTGTTCATCTCCCCTAAATTCCATCTTCAATTCATATACTCCTGCGCTACTCCTCTTTTCTATATTAAACCCCATTTTTTCAAATAGATGCAGCATGGGCTTGTTTTCCACAAGCACCTCTGCTGTGAATCCCAGCAAACCATTTCTTTTTGCAATCTGAGTCAGATACGATAACAATACCTGACCAATGCCTTTATATTGATAATCATCACGCACAGCAAATGCCACCTCTGCCCAATGCTGAAACTCCTGGATACCGTACTGACCAACGCCGACCACAACTTCCTTTTCATTCTGTTCAATAACAGCTAAAATTACCATTTCTTTGGTGTAATCAATAACCACCATTTCCTGCAACCGTTCATGTGGCATGTCTTTTCGTGTTGATATAAAGCGCCTGTAGAGGCTCTGGTCGGATAGTGAATAGAAAAAGTCCTTTAAAAGTTCTTCATCGCTGATCTTGACAGGTCTAAGTTTAAGCTTAATACCTGTCTTAGTAGTACGGTATGTTTCAAGGTGTTCCGGATACTCGCCTTTTTTGCCCGGGATAAACGCCTGATCGCGGTAGATGAGTCCGTTTTTCTTGGCTTCTTCTATGAGCCATGGCCTGAATTTGGGATGAGCTATCGCAATCAAATCCATAGCTCGTTCCCGTATGTTTTTGCCATGGATATAGGCTATCCCATACTCAGTTACCACATAATGAACATCACCACGGTTAAGCGTTATGCCAGCACCTTCAGGTATAAATGGCACAATACGTGATTCCTGTTCATTTTCTGTGGTTGAACGCAGTGTAAGGATAGTTTTGCCACCGGGGGCAAGTACGGCACCTCGCATAAAATCGGCCTGACCGCCTATACCGCTGAAAAATGTTTTACCCAGCGATTCAGCTGTAGCCTGACCTGTTAAATCTATTTGCAGAGCAGCATTTATTGCAGTCATCCTGCGTTGCTGCGCAATGATGAGCGGATTGTTGGTGTAGTCAATAGTTTTGAATTCAATTGAAGGGTTATCATGAATATATTCATAAGTTGCCTGTGTCCCCATACAAAAAGAGGCAATTGTTTTGCCTCTGTCTAATGTTTTTTCGGAATTGGTGATAACCCCGGCTTTCATGAGCTCTACAATACCATCGGTAAGCAGTTCAGTATGCACACCTAAATTCTTTTTGGTGATAAGGTGTTTGAGGATAGCATTGGGCATTCTGCCATAGCCAACCTGTATGGTATCGCCATCCTGAATAATGCGTGATACGTATTTACCAATGCGGTTTGAAATTTCATCTGATACTTTAGTGGTAAATTCAAGTATTGGCTCATCATGCGGTACAATAAAGTCCACATCCTTGATATGAATAAATGCATCACCGTGAACACGCGGCATGTATTTATTCACCTGCACCACTACAAGCCGTGCACTTTCCACAGCTGCCTTTACAATATCAACGCTCACTCCCAAACTTAAAAAACCATGATCATCGGGATATGATGTCTGTACTAAAGCAACATCAATTTCAATTATTCCTTTCCGTAACAGATTTGGGACATGCGAAAGAAAAATAGGAGTGTAATCAGCTATTCCCTGGTTGATGGCATCCCGGGTATTGGTTCCAATAAAAAATGAGTTGTGGCGAAAGTTTTGTTTAAATTTTTCATCAGCATAGGGTGCCACACCTAGTGTCCATACATGTATAACTTCAGTGTCAAAAAATGCTTTGGGGTACGATTTTACATATTCAACTAGTGCATTGACTAAATACTGGGGCTCACTACAGGCTGTACCAATGAAGATTCTATCACCCCTGTTAATGTGGCTGAAAATCTTCTCCTCCGGAAGAAACTTTTCAGGGTAAACCCTCCTGAAATCTTCCAGTTTTGCAGTATTCTGCTCCATAACCCCCCTTTCAATCTGCTATGTATAAAATATAGCAGATTGTATATAAAATATTTTAGCTACTAATTTTGTCAATTCAAATTTTTATAGTAACCCAAATGATAAAACTTTGATAACCAAATTTTAATATTTATATATAAATTGTATCTATGATTTTTTGATATGTCAAGGGAGAAATTTAGAAGAGTTTGGCATTAAATTTCTTTTAATCAATAATATCCTTCAAATATCCGTTAGCAAGCATGGTTATGTTTAGCAGATAATTCCCATCATCATAATACTCTTTTAAGGGTTTAATAGTGGTTTTCCAGCCTTTGCCATCAGTTATCCATATAAATTCAAACCCCTGTTTTTTCCAGTATTCTGCCATTTTTCTGTATTCACCAGCAGTAGCTTTTAGTTTAGATCCACCTCCCCCATAAAAGTTTACTTCTATAAAATATAATTTATTGTTTTTTCCTCTAATTATAAAATCTATACTTCTTTCAGATTCTTCAATTTCTATGTCAATACCCCATTTATTCTTAATTTTATGTTTTGTACCTTGTTTTATATAATCATAGCCCATTGTATTACATAAATCTGTAATATGCATTTCAACAATGTTCTCCATTATTGTCCCACCTCTATTTTTCCTGGCATTGGTATCCATCCCTACTTCAATACCAAGTGCGTAATCCACTAAGCTTTTTATTTTTCTTTCTGTTAACATTTCACCTAATCCTGAATTGACTACAAAATGTGATAAATGTTCGATATCTTTATTTGTAAGTTCTGTTTTATAAAAATTATATCTTTCATATATAAAATTTCGTGAATCTATTAGAACTTCAATCCTGTTTTCTCGAATAGCCAGTAATATTGGTATGGCTTTTAAAACATTTGGATATTGCTGTACTAATTCTATAAATTTTTCTTGTATATCAACTTTGCCAATCAAGCTATTTAAGAGATTCAATTCTTTTTCTATTGGTTCGATATTTTTTAAAATTCTATTCCAATTTACATAATAATCCCATGTTTTTAAAGTTTGTTTTAATGTATTTATAAAAATATTGAATAAACTATCGTTTACCATTTCATTTAGCTACTCGGTATTTTATATTTAATAGATTACTGCTGATATTTTCAATTTCATCTTTTAAACGTGGGATAGCAATTTTATCAAGGTATTTTTTTTCATTTTCTATACCAATAAATTTTCTTCTATGCCTAATTGCTAAAACGCCAGTTGTTGCGCTTCCACAAAACGGATCTAATATCAAATCATTTTCATCAGAAGTTGATAAAATAATTCTTTCTAATAAAGCCTCAGGCTTTTGAGTTGGGTGCTTACCATGTCTTTTTTCAAAATTTTTTGGTGTTGTTATGGCCCATACACTTCTCATTTGTTTCCCTGGGTTCTTTAATACATCATCCCATTTCCCTTCTTTAACAATATCGTAGTTAAAGGTATGTTTTGCTTTTTTATCTTTTTTTGCCCATATTAAAGTTTCGTGACTTGCAGTAAACATTCTGCAAGATAGATTTGGGGATGCATTAGGTTTGAACCAGCAAATGTCATTAATTATATGCCATTTTTGCGAAAGTAAAGCATACCCACATGCATATATAGAATGGTATGTACCTGAAATCCATAATGTACCTGTTTTTTTAAGTATTCTTTTACATTCATTTATCCAGTTAAAATGGAATTTATAGTCTTCTTCTATACCTTTGCTTTTGTCCCACTCTCCTTTATTAACACTAACACGTTTTCCTGCATGACATGTAAATCCATCATTTGATAAATTATATGGGGGGTCCGCAAATATCATATCTATTGTTTCATCGGGGATTTTTTTCATTATTTCAATAGCATCACCTAAATATAGCTTCACTTGATCCTTATAGGCAAAATATGCTTTGATTTCCATTGTATCTCCAGAATATTATTATTAATAAAACTTCACATTTCTATTGTACATTAATAAATTTGTCAAGTCTATATAAAATATGTTATTTTTTGGCGATGTGTTGTACTGAAATCAGTATATCATTCTTTTTTTCTTGACGAATTGCACATATTTCAAAGAATTCGCAAAGTTAATGACTGGTAATTAAAATATGAAATTTAAATTAATCATTTTTCTTGTAGGGTGTGGTGCAATTGCTTTTTCATATTTCTATGCTCCTGAAGTATACAGGTGCTATCTTACCATATACTATCAAAAAATTTTAAAAGAAAACCAAACATCATTTGTAAAAAAAATTGAACAAGCATATAAAAATAAAGATTATGCTGCAGTACAAAAGTATTGTGAGCATGGTTCTATACTGTACCCTGCAAATAAAGTAATTAAAAAATACACTGGATTATATCTTTTATCACAGGGTGATGTAAAAGGAGCATTTATGCTCATTGCTCTGGATGATATACCCAATGATATACCACACTTAGAAAAGATTGTGACAACACTTGATGCAAACAGTTCATATAAAGAAGTTATTATGGTAGTAGGTAAAAAAGGGGCGCGTACTCCTTTATTGCAGTATTACTATGGAAAAGCGCTTTTTAACATGGGTAATTACAACAAGTCTTTAGCGACTTGTAGACAAGCGTACAATTTAGGAATACATGAATCTGACTACTTAATTGGTGCAAACTATCACTATATGAAGGATTACAAAAATGCTCTGGTGTGGTACCATAAAGCTTTAAACAGGGAGCCATCCAACCAGGAATATATCAAGGCAATTGCCTCACTGTATACACAGATGGGTGATTATACAAAAGCCACACAGTATATCATGCGTTTGCAACGATAATTGGCGGAGGATATTATGAAGCATGAGTTAGACTATTTTTTTCATCCTGATGGGGTAGCGGTACTTGGTGCCAGTGAAAATCAACGGACAGGTGGTTTCCATATATTGCGAAATGTCCTTGGTGGATATACAGGGAAAGTGTATCCAATTAATCCAAAATACTCAGAGTTACTTGGAGTCAAATGTTATCCCGATATTCAGTCAATACCAGAATCATTTGAGGCTCTTATATATTTTATTCCCGCGCGGTTTATTCTGGATACTATTAAAGAAGCTGCAAAAAAAGGGGTCAGAGCCATCATTATAGAATCCGCTGGCTTTGCGGAGGTAGGCAGTCAGGGGCAAAAGTTACAGGAAGAAGCGGTGGCACTGGCAAACAGCCTTGGTATACGGTTGTGGGGGCCAAACTGCATGGGATATTTAGATGGGCATTCCCGTAATGTGTTTTCGTTTATGTATACTGATAAATGGAAAACATTGATGCAACCTGGCGATGTGGCGCTCATTGTGCAAAGTGGAATGCTATCAGCAGGCTTTTTAATGTCGGTTCTGGAGCGTGATGCAATTGGTATAAGCAAAGTGTGCTCCATTGGAAATAAGTGTGATGTCAATGAAATTGACCTTCTGGATTATTTAAGTGGCGATAGTCAAACGGGAGTAATTGGTTGCTATTTAGAATCAATCGTTGATGGAAAAAAATTTTTGCAGATTGTTAAAAATACACAAAAACCGATAGTTGTTTTAAAATCGGGGCGAAGTGAGCATGGAAAAAAGGCTGCAATGAGTCACACTGCAAGCCTGGCAGGAAATACGCTGGTACAAGCAGGGGCGTTTAAGCAGGCAGGTGTAGTGCAAGTAATAGATCTGTATGAGCTAATTGATATTGTAAAAGCATTTTCTTTTATTAAGAGCTATCGCCCTGTACATGGTGTTGCGCTTATGACGTTTTCTGGTGGTGCAGCTATTGTGACAACTGATTTAATGGCTGATTATGGTATACCGCTGGCACAAATAGCCGATGACACACTTAAGTCAGTGCAGAAATTGTACCCTTCATGGATGCAAGCATCGCACCCGCTTGATCTGTGGCCTGCGGTGGAACAGAATGGCCTTGATACTGTGTATAGAGCAACTGTAGAAGCGTTGATGAACGATAACAACGTTGATGCAGTTCTTGTTGAATGTTTTGCAAGCCGCTATTATGACCCTGCATTTTTTAAAGATATTGGTCAGATGATGCGCACATATAAAAAACCTGTAATAGTATGGCTTGTAGGTGAGAGGGAGATAGTTGAAAATTATAAAACCCATGCAGAGCGCTCTGGCATACCGGTATTTGGTGAGATAGGCAGATGCATACAGGTTATACAGGCATTACGGTTTCATTTCAGCAAACGTGGAAAGATGTAACAAAAAATCCCGGATTGCTCCGGGATTTTTTATTAACAAGGAGTAAAAATTTAAGGCACTTCAACATAATACCCACCGCTAATCACAAGTGGATCAACCTGACCATAGTATGAGGTTGATGTTGTCTGCACACCCACATTGCGGCCTGATGGGTTTGTATATGATGATAAGAGTAAATGATCTGGTGCATTAGCAGTAGCAGTTACCTGGTTGATATAGTTTCGCCAGTATGCTGATGTATCAGTTGACCTGTCCCAACCAAAGGTGTTCACAATCTGGTTGGCTATTTTTTCATCGGCTCCAGTGCCAAACAACCCTTCTATGTCAATGATAAATGCACCAAATCCGCCTGCTTCATCGCGTACCATATTTTTTACTGAGGTGTATAGTGAGTTAGCGCATTGCGTAACAAGTGCAGGTGGGATAGTAGCTACAGCCATGGTCTTGCCTGCAAAATGGTTAGCATACCAGCATGTACCCGAGCAATGATTGCCACGTCCAGTAATGTAGTAATTGGCGTAATCAAGCTGATACATATTGACGTATGCGTTTACACGATAATATGCTTTGAGATAGTTGAAAACATCTGCAGCGGCATTGAGGTATTGACGATAAAGAGCTTCATTAGCAGCAGCGGGTTTGAGTATAGCTCCACCTGCCGCATGGAAGTTGAGAGTGGTGTTGTACGCAGTGTCAATATTCTCGGTAAGAATACCAGGAAGACCATTGCTTAATCTGGTTGGATCAAGGCGTTTGGGAGTAGTCTTAATAAACCAGATGTAGTTGTATTCAACAGGAACCTGGCTTACATACATGGTGTTGTGGCGGATATTATAGCCATTATCAACAACCATGCCACTGTGACTCCAGTAACACCCTAATATTGCAAGTAAATCCATGATAAATCCAGGGCTTGTAGAAAGAACAATATCTCCTTTCTGTCCATTAATACTCATGGGTACGTATACCCATGCTGCAAAAACGGTTGTGCTGGCAAATACCATAACCAGCACAAAACAAAGTTTTGTTACTAATTTCATAAAACCCCCATAGTATATCGTAAATTTATGCACTATATGATTGGCAATGTGAGCTTTGGAAAAACGAGTGATTATTCACTCATAATGCTAATATTTGGTGCATTATATAATACTCTGTAAAAATGTCAAGTAATAAATACCTTATAGTCGGTATTTTTTTATGGAGATAATGAGGGTCAGAGCATAGAAAAGTAGGAAAAATTATAATTACATAATTATTAGTAGCGTGGCATAATTTTTCACCCACAAATAAAAAAAGGTTGAATCCTGAAATCGTATACCGTTACGATATACTGATATAAGCAACTTTGTTGTGAATATCTCATTTTTATAAACTAGTTAAACTAAATGCTGTAACAGGATTACTATGGTGTGGGGGCTATGAATGAATGGTATCAAGTTGATTTCACCTATCTTATTTGGCTTTATATTTTTTTTATCTTCGTGTGCCACACTTGGTACACAAGATGCAAAACTAGTAGATCAGCTTAAAGCAGAAAACAGGGTATGCTCGCAGAATTTAAATCTTTTTATGCGTGAAAATGATGTCCTTAAAGCTGAAAATACAAAATATAAGCGGGAGAATGCTGATCTTAAGTCAAAAAATAATATATTACAATCGGATTTAAATGCATTGCAAACAAAGTACAAAAACGACATTGCTCTTCTTAATGAACGGTATACTGCCTTAGAGCAAAAGTATAATATATTTGTTAAGCAAAGCGATAGCAGAATACAAGAACTGGATCAGCGTAACAAGGAACTTGAAAAGAACATGGCAGCTGAAATAGCTCGCTTAAATGAAGTCATTCGCAAGCAGGAAGTTGATTTTATCAAAGAAAAAGAAAACATTATTAATCAGAATATAAAAAAAGAAATGGAGTACCAGGCAACTATTGATGGTTTGCAGAAGCAAGCGGCTGCGTTGACTTCTGAGAAGGAACAGTTAAAAAGCAAATTGGCCGAAGCGGAGGTGCAAATTCAGAAATTGCAGAAGGAACTTGAAGAAATGAAAAAAATTGTTGAATCTGATAGTAAAAAAGCTGAGTTGCAGTCAGCAGAAATCAAAAAAGAAGAATTAAAAAAAGAAGAATTAAAAAAAGAAGAAAGCAAATAAACAATGCATCTACGCTACTATATTATATATTGCCTGTGTATTGTAATGGCATTACTCAATGGGGCTTTTGCATACGATACAATGACGATTCTTGCAACCAGCAATTTACGAGGTAATTTTTCACTGGATACAGATGATGCTTTTGACCCACTTTTGACTGTTGCTCGTGGAATAATGGCAGAAAGAGCAACAAAATACATTGATTGCTATGTTGACTTAGGCAATGCATTTTCACCAGGGGTACTTTCAAAATACAGCTATGGCGCAGTGATGCTTGATTTTTTTGAATTTGTACAGTGTGATGCCGCACTCATTGGTTCACGGGATATTGCGGTTGGATTGCGCAATCTTGAACTTGCATCCAGGACAAGGCCAACACAACTTCTTTCAATCAACATCACAGTGGATAATAAGCCCATATTCAAGCCATACTGGATATATAAAAAAAATAATATAAACATTGGATTCATCGGTATCACTTCATCAAAGGGTATCTTTGATGTTGCTGAGAAACAAATGTTGAGTGTATCGCTTGTCGGGTACCGTGATTACCTGAAAAGCACTATTGCTGCACTCAAGGATAACAACTGCAAGTATATAATTATTTTGTCAGGCCTTACTGCTGCGGAAAATATGATGCTTATGAAAGAATATCCCGATGTGAGCCTCATTTTAGCAGGAGGAGATGCAGCAGGTTTGTACTATGATGTGTATGCACCACGCGTTGACCTGGAAGACGGACGTTCTATTATTACACTTTCAAGGTCAAATGGGTATTATTCTGTACGATTAGGACTGAAAGAAACACTTATATGCGAAAAAGTAATTTTTTCTGATGCAGATAAAAAGGTAAGCGATAGCTCTTACTATGATCTTATTGAACGAATTAATCTATGGAAGGAGCGGTATGCTGAAGTTGGTAGTGCACCACTTTCAGAAAACTTCCCGGCAACCGATGTATCCTCAGTAACTATCGCCCACCTGCTGCGTCATTACTACAATGCTGAGATTGCTATTGTTGACGTGCAAGATGTTTTTGCAACAAAGCTTGCAGGAACAGTAAGCAGCATTGATGTACAGCGAATCATCCAGAATGATTATACCATTTTTACCTATAGGTTAAACGGCGCACAAATACAGGCAATAAGCAATGCGCCCACACTCATATTTTCAGGGCTTTCAGCAGGGAAAATTCAGGGTATTGCGGTTCATCCTGAGAGGATGTATAGGATTGTTTCAACGCAGTCTGCTTATGACAGTATAGTTGCCATACTTAAAAAAGAGATAACAGCCTCCAACACCTGGACACCCTTGTCAGCAGTGATAACAAAAGATATTAAGGGACACAAGTGCATAGCCAACAAAGACTTTGCATATCTTGACAACCGTGTGCGGTTTACTGTTGATATAAATCTATCAAATATTTATGATAACTCTGTTGTGAAAACTGAAAATGCTGCTTCACGGCCTCCTGGCATGCCGTCAAAAACATATAAAAAATGGGGTATTGAAGACAGTGCAGATTTTACACTGTACAACCAGTATCATAGATTAACTATAACTCCATATATATATTATATGCGCCAGGATGAACTATATTTGCAGAATTTACTGCGTGGAACACTATTTTACACCTATATATTAAACCCGTACATAAATCCCTATCATAAATCACAGGTTGATACTGTGGTGGTAAAAAAAGATGACGGGTTGCGCCCGGTGTTATTCCGCGAAACCGTTGGGGCATCGTTTGTGTACAGCTATTTAAGTGGAAGGCTTGGTTTTGGTTTTGAAAAGCAGACACAGGATCCACAAAAGGAGATGCTGTATGGTGCTGAGTCTATTTTTCAGATACAGATACCGTTTCTGGATTATTTTTTGTACACATTTAATTTGGATAATTTTATAACAGTACCAGAAGGGAGTAACAGCAACTACCAAATCCGCACTGAGATACGAAACACTCTTAGCATTAAGCTTAATACATGGCTGGCGCTTTCAATACGCCACCGTTGGTTTTACTACAATCCACTTGATACACACATACCATATAAGTATACCCAGCTGTTAGTGAGCCTTGATGTGAAAGCAAAATTTAAGGTTTTTTAATTAGTTTTTATCTGGCTATTACGGTATATTGAAGGTGGTGATTATGAGCGATAGTAAATGAGGTAAGCATGGCTAAGTTAAGTGTGTTATTGTTGAATAAAAATTTGCGTGATCAATTGTTTGATGTTTTCTCAAAGAAGGGGTTTGCGCTGACTCTGATAGAAAGAAAGGATTGCAGTAGCACTACTATTGCAAATAGTAGTGCTGATATTGTACTATTTGATGTGGGTATGCATAGTGAGGATGATTTTTTATTGTATCTAAACATTGTGCGCTGGAGTGATGTGCCGGTGTTACCGGTTATATATAGAAAGGATAATTCCCACTATACCATGCTACAGGCGCATGAGCTTGCAAAAGATGTTGAGGCAATTTTGCTTGGTACTGATTATGCTGACCAGAAGAATAATCTTGAAAGTGTACGACAGTATCCTTATGCGCTTACTCATTACCATGATATATATGAAACAGTACCGTATGCTATTTTTCTGCATGATGTACATACAGGGGCAGTGCTTGATGTCAATGTGGCGGCTACAGAATTATTTGGCTATACAAGAGATGAATTGATGACCGAAAACCCATCAATAGCATATCCGCATGCTACTGAATTTACCCTTGTAAATGCAATGAAACATCTGGAGCAGGCAGTTGTAAATGGTGTACATACTTTTGAATGGAGTGCCTATAAAAAGACTGGCGAACTAATGTGGCTCAAAGTGCATCTTACTATGGTTACTATATCCGGTCAAAAGCAGATTATGGCAGTAGTGCATGATATTACGCACCAACGGCAATTACAGAAAGCTCTGGAAGAAAGTGAAAAGCGGTTCAAGGCAGTATTTGAAGAGTTTACAGATGGATTGATGATAATTGATGAGCATGGTATCGTAGATTGTAATAAAGCCTGTGAAGAGATGTTTGGTTATTCAAAAGAAGAACTTGTAGGATTGCATCCTGCAGATATTTCTCCACCAACACAGCCTGATGGGGTTGATTCGCGGATACTTGCAAACGGCTACATTAAAGAAGCAATAACCAAAAAGAAAAAGAGCTTCAGATGGGTACATCAAAGAAAAAATGGGCAATATTTCTGGACAGATATTTCACTTTCGTTAATACACCTTGTTGATAGCAATGTAATTCTTGTAACATGCAGGGATATTACTCATATAGTGCAGTATGAAAAACAAAGCGAACAGTTAAATCAGCATATTCATCAATTGCATAAGATGGAAGCGATAGCAACTTTAACAGCTGGCATTGCGCATGATTTTAATAATATGCTAACAAGCATTATAGGAAACATTAACCTTTCAACTATTTATTTTGGAAAAAAAGAGATGTATTATGAACAATCCTTGCAACAAACT
>JAOAIH010000046.1 GCA_026414805.1 Spirochaetota bacterium
GATGTGTATAAGAGACAGCCTCTTTGCTGCACATACGACACCTTTTGTGTATTAGTTTTCTTGAGGTATTTCCTCCCATCTGGTAAAATATTGTCGAAAGGAGGTTTTATAATTGTCTAATTTTAAATTTTCAAAACGCACCTTGCCATAACCTCTACTCACACTTCCCCCTAATGCATCCTTCTGTAATCTAATTAGGCCTTCTTTTAATAATTTTTGTGATATGCCGTTATCACCTTCAAATTCACGAATTGCTACTTCAAAATCAAATTTCAACCCTGGTATTACACGTTCAGTTGTACGTGGGCTTTCAGCATGGCCACCCAATCTATTAATCATATTTTCAGTCTTTTCTTCTGTAGGCAATATATTCTTTTCGTGCAATTCTTTCTTAGACTCCTCAGAAAGGAATGCATCACGGAATAATACCCTGGTAATACCAGATTTGTTAGATGCAGCTGTAGTTCCAAATACTTTACAAACATCACAATCACCGCATCCACATGGCCTTTCTTTATTGCTTGATTTTATTCCATATTTTAACTCTAATAATGACCGAATTTTACCTTTTAATGATGAGCCAGGTATATAAGGATAGCCTGTACGTGGATCTTTTATTACTGGATTATCAATCTCGCCAATTCCAACTCCTTTTGTACTTGCTCCAATATGAAGACCTGTTTCAATAACAATCTTGCCAGTTAGTAGTTTTGTATCTAATAACTTACTCATTTTTTACCTCCTTCATTTGGTCTTTCTTTATAATATGTGAAATAGCATATTATTGCTTGAAAATGCAGTAAGAAGTTTTTCAAATCTTCAAAAGTCTCAATTTTATTAATCTGCGCATCCATATGCTCCTTGAATTCCTGGGGTACTAACCTTCTCCCACCAACATTTCTGCCAACACCGTATGCAATTTTTGCTTTCATAAACTTTACAAATGGTAAAATTTTTGTTTTAAACTCCTCCGCATTCCTTGCAATCTCATATGCCCTTTTTTCCTGAAGTTTTAATTCATCGTAATACTTACGTATCTGTGATGATTCTAACCCCCTATCTTTAAATAACTTTGCCTTTTCTTCTGCTTGATTGGTCAAATATTCTGGTGTTATTTGTATCATACTTTTTGTACCTCCTTATTATTTTCCTGTTTATTCTTACGCAATAAGTAGATAGCAGTGGCAAGTACTGCTTCCACCCATGCTGTTTTTTTTACCACTTTGCCTTCAAAAAAATGCTCAAGCCAGGTAACTTCATCAGCATTTATAATCTTTCCTTTATCTTTTTTTACAATGTTTCGTGCTATATCATATTTAAAATGAGGTAAGTATAAATATTTGTCAAATGTGGTGGATTGAGCCATCCGTGTGTATCGTAATAATCTATATAGAAATGATTGGGTAATAGTTGAGCTTTCATCAAGCAGTTTATGTTCAAACCACTTTACCGCATCTTCAATATCAAAAAATTCACCATATGCCATTGTATCAAAATAGTGTATTTTATCTTTCTTTTCATCTTTACTCTTTGTCTTTTCTAATGCTTCGTCAGCAAGTTCTGCTGCTTTACTCATTGGGAAATTGTCATGGCATACAAATACACCAGTTGAAAAATGTATATCAGGATTATTGCACGTAAATAACTTGAATTGTGTGTATATTTCCTTTATTAGGGGTATGGTATCTCTAAATGGAGCTACTAAAAATAGATCATCACCCCCAGAAAATACTGTATACACATTTGGGAACTTATTATGTAAAATTGAATTTACAATCGTATTAAAATAATAATTCAACATGCGTGATAGTGTTACATATCGTTCAACAGACAAATCATCTATTCCATAGGAAAAGATGAAACCTAAATTATCTACATCGCATTTAATGAACGATAATAATGGTACACCACGTCTGCTGTCAGTTTCATCCTCTTTGTATTTCACAATTGAACTTTGTGCAATTTCCTCAAAGGTTTTTATTTCATGGTTAACTGTGGGTACATAATTGTTAAATTCCCATACAGCGCAGGTATCTACTTTATGTGGATCAAGCGTATATAGCGCTATTGCATCCTGATATGGTAATACATCATTTGCAAATTGAATGCTGATTGCTTTGTTAAAAAAATCAGCATCTCCACTTTTAGTATTAAAAACTATGTACAATGGCTGCCTAACAATTTTTGCTCCTAATTCAAACATGGTATTACAAAAATTGCATCTTCCACCTTCATTATCACTATAACGCTTTTCTTTTGTATATTTTCCGCATGAGGGACATACTTCATCTTCTGAATAATTAACATCTATTATGCACTCACCTCGTTGTAAAATTGAGTTAAACTTTTTATATTTTTCAACTGAAAGGTTGTAATTAATATCACCAATAAATCTTGCAAATATTTCCTTATTCCCCAAATCACTCATTGAAGCGCAAATTGAACTATCAGTAACTATCGCAAAATCTCCATGGTATTCTTTAAACAGCCAGCTATCAACTTGTTCTTTCAACTCTTGTATTGCTGTGTGCACATAGTTAGTGTTTGGTAACAACATGTAAAATTTTCCGCTGGATGACATCAACTGTGTAAAAGGAACCATTCCTAATTTTTTATACAATAAATATTGATACGCTAGCCCTATTGATGAAACAAAGAATGAGCGGCCACGTATAATTTTTGCACTGCCCTTAAACACCTGGTGATGTCGCTGAAATATGAATTGTTGTATTCCTGATATATCACCAGCAAAGAGTAAAAATACTTTTTCATCTTCTGATGGCATTTTGTTGCCATTGGCGTGAGAATATAATGACAATGATAATGCAATAGCTGCTGTAGTAATGGCATGGTCAAATAATGAGCTATCGCCCATTATATCATTTGTAGCAGCTGATATGCACCAGCTATATTTTTTTAGAATATGTGCTGCTGATTGCAATAGATGATGTAAAGTTGAATCCTTACCCCATTGTAAGCAAACTTTCCTAAAATCTTGTAAAAAACTATCCCATAATATTTTGTAGGTATCCTGGAGTAGACTGTCCTCTTTATCAAATGATACTGGAAAAGCATTCTGAGTATCAAGTATAGAAAGATTATAAGCAAATATTTTATCTTTTTTTGGTTCATTAAATGTATATATATGTGGAAAGATGGAGCGTAAATGCTTTTTCAAGTAATCGTTGCTTGTAAAATGATCATCTTGCCGTATGCGAGTTTGGCTTGATGCGATAATATCTGCTTTGTGTATAAATTCTTCTTCAATAGTAGAAGGGTTATGATGTTTTGCTGCTATATCACGAATCACATTCCAATCAAGTGCCTTAGGCAGTTGAAAATTTTTAGTATCACTTTCAAAAAAGTCAAATGTCCACAACGCATGCTTGTACCCATAGCCTCCTTCAGTTGAAGGCAATATAAACCCATCCATTGCTTGCGGGAATTGTGAATGAGGCTTACTTCCATAGGCACGTTGTTTAAACTTTCCTATATCGTGAAATAGCGCACCAAAAGCAATATGATATTGTTGTTTTAATAATTCATCCATTGACTACTACTCCACTTTTTTATAGTTATCAATTTTTTGTTACCTGTAGCAACCCACATCCAAATGACGTATGTTTGCCTATATGGATAATCTCACCAATTTTTAAAATTGAGTATAATTTTGTTACATCGCCTTTGACTGTCATACTACCTGTAAACCCCTGTATTTTCATTACTCTATTCTGGCGTTTTGACCGTCGATCGGTAGCATACCATTGTGTATTAACATCAACTACCTCTATACTGTCATAATTGATTCCGTCCTCATTATATAAGACAAAATTATCTGCATAAATATTGGAAATAATTTTGTATTTTCGTAAAATATTTTTTACCAGCACTTCTACTGTGGGTCTTTGAATAATCATACCATTGTGTTTTATTTCACATGGAGTTATAAATTGTATATTGAGAGAATCAACTTTTGTATTAGGAATGAACAATCCTTCAATTTCTTTACTTTTATACCCTTCTTTTTCAGTATACAATATTTCATCACTATTATAATTCTGTATACCTGTTATTATATACTTACCCCCTTTTTTGCCAATGCCCTTTTGACCCAATGATTTGAGAGCTTTAATAAAAAAATGAAAATATTTAATGGCTTCACCAAAAATTGATAGATACACAATAAATGATTCACCAGGCTGCACTATCCCCGGCCATTGTAAAACAGGTGCCAACACAAATGGATGTGGAAAATTTGTTGCTTCTTTCATTATACCAGCATTTCCCAAATTATGCGACTCAAATATTGATGCATAGGGACAATATTGAATAAACTGGCATTCCTTGCAGGTTTGGAGCCCTTTTTCAAGACAGGTTTGCTGTTTCAACATCCAGCCAAACCCTCCCCTGAGGGCAATCCCTGGAAAGTTATAAAACTCAATTGGCGAACATGCCTGTATATGTATCTTAAATTTGTATAATGGCAATGTAGCTTGTAGTAGTGACATCAAACACCTTATTCATTTACAAAACGATTGATTTATATCATAATATATAACCATAAGTCAAGTACTTTTCATTAACTATGGTTTTAACAATTATTATTTTAATATGCATAATAATATAAATTTGTTTAATATTACCCTCAATTATTTAGTTTTGTTTTATTTGACAGAAAGAATCAGGAATTTATTGGAAAATTTTTTAATTTTTTTAATTAGCCTTTTTACTTGACAGGGGTCATGCACTCCCTTTTTATACAAATCATGGAACAACTGCAACAGCTCATTGCACAATGGAATTCATTACCAAAAGAAACTCGCAATGCATTTTATAAAGATTCTATATTGCCAATTGTAAGTACCCTTCTTTATCAGCAATACCAGCATTATCTGCAATCTAACAATTATAAGCCATATTCAACCCTTATCACAACCCTTTCACATGATATTAATATTTTGTTACTTATGCTGTATAGCATAAAACCAAAACATTGCGTAGTGTTTTTTACAAGTGATAAGATCAAGCTAAAAACAAAACTTATAAAGCTTACACAATCACTTGATATTGACATCTGCTTGCAGCAGCTTGATAGTATTGATCATGCAGCCAATAGTGCTTTAATAAATGATACAATAAAACGTTATAAAAAAAGTTACCCTCCCGTTTTATGCGACATCACTGGTGGCAAAAAGATACTATCAACCCAAATAGGCATCATTGCACATTCACTAAAAGTAGATATTGCATATATTGATTCAAAAAAAAGTTTTTTACAGTGGGGAATCCCAGAACCTGGCAGCGAAATGTTGTATATACAGAAACCTGATAATATTTTCAGCTTGCTGGAAATATATCCAGCTAATAAATTGCGTATTAGATACAACCCAGTAGCATCCTCAATTGAATATGAAGCCGACGTTGATGGTCATTTGTATAATCTTGGCATAAAGAAAATAAAACCAGATGATATTGAAAAACTTACTGACTATGTAAACCGCTTTTATATCGTTATGAATGCTTCTATTTTACATAATTCGTATTCTTATGCTGAATTACAACACTATGCAAAAGCTTTTAAAACACTTCTGTTTTCAAAAGAGCTTAATCGTTTTATACAAAAGCATATTAACCTCACTCATTTAGTCATAGACAATGAGTTAAGTGCACTCCCTTGGGAAATTATCTTAGCACACTGTGGTGTAACCATTCCACTAATACGAATCCCTAACCGTGATAGTAATTTTTTAGAAATCACTACAAACAATTTGCAAAAAGCTATTGCATTTGTTGTTGGATCGGGAGATAACCTTCCTGACTTTGAAAAAACAGTTCAAAAGATTACAATGTTTTTAACAAAAAATAAAAGATTTTCATTATTAACCTGTAATGCCAAAAGTTCCTTTGAGCTTAATAAGTTTTTTGCTGAACACAGCTCACAGCCATTTACACTTGTTGTGTTCTATGGCCATGCTATGTTTGATGCCTGTAATGAAAAAACAGGACTTGTATGCCAGGACGGCAGCATATTTTCAATTGATGATTGTGAAGTGCTAAGCAATGCTCCGCCCGAATGTATTGTGATTAATGCCTGTCAGTCGGCCAGGTGTAGTTTGTTTACCTCCAATTCATTTGCATGTGCTGCGATATCAGCAGGAGTTGAAACATATATTGGCTCACATTTTTTTTTAGAATATGAACGCAGTGTGTGCTTTTTACAATCTTTTCTTGATGCAATTGCCAGCAATTATCCGTACTTGTATGCTTATAAAAAAAGCCTTGCTGCATTAGCACAACAATTTGGCACAAACGATATTAGCGTATATAATTACGTATACTATGGCTATTAGCCCAGTGATATTTCAAAATGGTATCATATACCAAAGGCTATTCCACTTTTCTGCCGGAGTAGTAGTATATCTTTCCCTTATATATAATAAATAACTATGAAGAGGTGTTTGGCTACTAATGTTTAAAACTTTATCTAGTGTAGCGTTAAAATCTTTTTGCAAACTTTCAATTTCATTAGTATCACAAAGCGATACTGCCCAAATGTAATCCGCCTTTATTGCCAATTGTATCATCATTATTGTCATGTTATAGTCTTTTTTACATAATTTCAATGCCGTTTTATAAAATTCATTTGCTTGTTTCACTGAATTATTTGAATTAAATAACCTCCATATAACCATTAAATAATGATATATTGAATGCAAAGGATATGCTCGTGATTCAAATATTTTATCAACATTTGATGTATACTTACCAAAAACAGAGGTAACTATCTCATAATAGGTTTTAACTTTTTCTATATTATTGTTCATCAAATCTACATAGTAAATACGTAAAAAATGAAGAAGAGGGAATTTCAAAGATTTGCTCACAATATATTCCAGCAATTGCTTATCGCTTTCATACTCAATACCACATCCTTTAGCCAAATATTGTTTGGCTTCATTATAGTTTTTTGCGTATGTTTCAATTTGTGCCCTATATTGATATTGTCGCCGCACATCTTCGGATTGCACAAAACTTTTAATAACCTCATCAGAAATCTTACGCACATCATCCCAGCTACCACCTTTCACCAGTGTGTGGTACATTTTTGCTTGCAGCTTTGTTCCAGCAATCTCGCCTAATATGCGTGGCTGCACAGCTACATTGTCATCTGATTCATTTAAAAAAGCACATGCATCGCTTACTTTTTTCTCAAGCAGCTTCATTTCATTAAAGCATTGTTCAAACGCGAATAAATTAGTAAGATGCACACCATACAATACGCGTATGCGTAAACGATAGTTTAAAGAATCCAAATCAAAAGGAGTTGAGTTGATAAATCCTTGTGCTTGATTGTATTTTTGTTCAAACTTTTGCACATCACCTTTATGATTATACAATGTGAGCAGGAGCATGTAACAGTATGTGTATGCCCAGTGTATATCTTCTTTTTGCTTCCCATAGCAAGGGAGTTTTGCTTCCAACAGTGGTAGAAATTCTTCTATAATAAAAAGAATATCCTTTTCAATTTGTTGTAAAATTCTTTTTTCATTGATAGCATAATAGTACCCTGCAAACAAAGACAATAATGTACTATTAAGATAAAATATATTTATTGTACACAGTTGTTCAGCAACCTGTGGTATTAGATCTCTTACTGATTTATCTACCCGGTGGTAATTAAGCAAATCCTTTAAGGCAAGTTCAAAAAGTTCATTTTTCAAAAAATCTTTAATTTTTACATCTGTGGGTTGTGAATACAAATATATTTTATATGGCTCAATCCATTTCTCAAATTTTCTTCTGACATTTTTATCAAATTCATCCCTGGTAGAATAAGAATCAACATCTAATCTATAAAATGTGTGAACAATTGCATCAGCTAATTGTAAAAAACAATCCTCCTTATTACCTATATCACATTCAAATTCAATATCTCGATTATATAATGATGATAAACTAATAGCTTTTTCAATAGACTCTTTCAACCTGTTATCATACTCTTTGCTATTTAAACCACTTCTATGTTCAATTTTTATTTCTAATTTATTAATATTTTGGAAAATATTTGAATAATTCTTAATAAAACTAATTACTCCATCACATAATACATTCAGATACGTTTTAGTATCGTTGATAACATGAAATCTATGTGTGGGAATAAAAATTACGGGAATAATTTCCTTTTTGTTACAAAAATCTATCAATTCATTAATTATTTTAGATAAAGTTGGACTTGGTATTTCTTTACCATGAAAAACTTTTATTCCTAAATTAAATTTACTGAAAAAGTTTTTAAGTTCCGTAGGATTTAAATTATTATTCTTAATAAAAAAACCACCAATAATACTACGATTACGCTTTGACTTTTTGAATTGACCGCTTTCATCAAGATATAAACTTGCCATAGATCATTATACTGTTATATTTATTTTAATAATCTTTTTAAAATCAAAAAGCAGTACTATTATCCCTGGCTCAATTGAAGAAAAATGTGCAAAATTATTAGTAACGGTTGCAATATCAAAACGGCTCCCTGTGAGCAAATGTATTTTTATACCATGTAGCGGGCAAAATATTGAAACATCAATTGCTTTTCCATTGTATATAATCTTAACACGTATAACTTCATTATTATAAGGGTACTCAATTTCTACAACCGGGGGATTTTCGCCATTTAATACATATACGTGAGGTTGCACTACATAATGTGAATGGACATAGGGTATGAGCATATCATCCTTACATTGTATATCCAAAACCAATGTATCATCTTCAACGTGCACATCACTTTCCATTACTAAAAAATAATCCTGGTAAAGCTGTCGACAACCTTTGCATTGGGTTAAATGATGAAATACCTCCTGGATCATATTTTCATCTGTAATTGTACCATCTGCAACACCCAATACTATATCCTGCATATCACCTGAGCAATCATTTGAATGTACATGTAATCGTGTCATGACAGCAACTCCTCTTCCACCTCAGGATATTTTTTCTTAATGGCCGTTATTATCTGTTTTTTTATTTTTTCGATACGCTCACACACAGTTGGTTGGGACAGCTTTACCATTCTGGCCACTTGTGTTTGAGTTTTGTTACATAAAAAGTACCATTGAAAAATTAATTTATCTCTATCATCAAATGTGCTTATTGTCTGGTCAATAATACTTAAAATATCGTTGAGCACCAGCGGATTGGTAAAATCAATACTTACATAAGAATAATGATCAAAGAATTTTGAATAATTGTCTTCATTATCATCATCTTGTGGATCATTCAACCCAATCTGACTGGCATTAATAATCTTGTGTTTTTTTTCTATATAATTTGTAATCTCGTTGTATATAATTCTGTACAAATAAGTCTCAAGTTTACTGATCCCTTTATAATTTGCAAAACCTTTATCTAAGAGTTTTTCACATATATCCTGGAAAATTTCGTTAATATCTTCCTCGGCGAGTGGAATATTATTTACTATTTTGATTTTAATTATAGTACGTCGTATAAAATCTAAATATTGGGTAAGTAGCTGTTGGGGGGTTTTACTGTTCATTATATTTATTTCCAATTTATGCAATAATTTATGCAATAATTGAGAACAAAGTGATTTCTTTTTCCGTTGATTCACACCATGTGTCAACAAAAAAATATAGTGTTCAAAATATATCCATGCTTTCATATCCAAATAGCCAACTATAAAAAGATAAAACCATGCCATTTTATTAATTAGACTCTTTAGCTAATCAATTTATTGCAAAAATTTTAATTGATTAAATATATTTATTTTTAATGCACAGTGGATTTAGTGCGATAGGCATCGCGGTCAAACTGCTCATATATCTTCTTTTTAATAAACAGGTCAACCAAGTCTTTGTCTAACTTATTTTTTTCTGCTTCTTCTTGTATGATGTGTAATGCCTGCTCAAATGTTATTGCTGGCTTATACGGTCTATCTGTGGCAATCAATGCATCAAATATATCAGCCAGCGCCATAATGCGAGCCTGTAATGGAATCTCTTCTCCTTTCAGTCCATTAGGATATCCAGAACCATCAAGTTTTTCATGATGTTTTGCTGCAATTTCAGGTATGCGTGCAAATTCCGGAGGCCATGGTATTTTACTTACAAAATTATATGTGTGTATTACATGACTTTCAATCTCACGGCGCTCATCATCATTCAAGCTGCCGCGTTTAATGGTTAAATTTTTTATATAGTAATCATTAAATATTTGCATTGGATTATTTTCCACATCATAGCATTCAAGAGACTGTAACATCGTATATACATTTTGAACTTCTTTTTCAACATCCATTTCCTTCACCATAGGATTGTTGAGCTCTATGACCTTTTGGCGCACCGTAAGTATTTTATGTAAAACCTCATCTCGTTCTTTTTCTATTTCCTGAACATGTTCAAGCCGCGTATTGAACACTTCATTTTTCTTCATTTCATTATAAATTACCATGGCATATTTTAACTGCTGGTATCGGTACAGATACTCAAGCTTAAGTAAAATATTCTCCAGATCTTTTGGATATAATTTATGCGATTTCAAAAATATTGCAGTATCAATATACACTTTGCCAAAATCATGCAACAGAGCTGCGTACTCAAGCTCTTTCAATTCTGTATCAGTAAATGTTATATTTGCAAATGGCCCGGTGGTTTCTTCATTTATTGCCTGTGCCATTTTAAGGCACACATCAGCAACCCTAAATGAATGACCTGATGTTGCAACATCACGAGATTCAATAGCCGTAACCGAAGCTCTCACAAACTCTTCAAACTGCTTTTGAATCTGATGTATCATGCGGTTATTTTCTATGGCGATAGCAGCCTGCGATGCCACTGCTTCCATTAAACTTTCGTACCGCTTTTGAAATGGTACCACCTTAGTATTGAAATCTTCGGGAGTTTCCAATTTTATTGAGTACGCCTCATTACCATTATAAGTATTTTCTATATCTTCCTTGCTGTTGATAAGCTGTATAACACCTATTGTTTTGTTGATATGGTTTATCATGGGTACTACAAGCATGGATTTTGAGCGATAGTTATGCGCCTTATCAAATGACGAATTAAACGCAACTGGATCATTAGGGCCAAGTTCATACACATCGGGGATATTGAGCACCTGCTGGGTTACTGCAACATAGCCAGCAATTGAATTTTTATCCATTGGGATAGTAAACTCCTCATACGGCAAGTCTTTTGAAAATGTATGCGAGTGTTTAAACCGCAATACTTTGGCACCATTAATTTCTTCAACCAGATATATGCTGCCTGCATCAGCACCAGTGATGGTTTTACTCAAATGCAAAATAAGTTTTAACAGTCTGTCGGGATTTTTTTCAATGGATAAAGCCTTTCCTATATTGATTAACGCATCAAAATCCCTCTGGGTGTCTTCAAGTTGATGAACATACTGGCGACTTAAGTTTTGAAATTCAAAATCCTGTTTTGCAAGAAATTTTGCCTTTTGTAAAATAAAATTAAATTCACTTTCGGTAATGCTATCAGCATATACAGCAATAGTATTTTGCACCATTTCTTCACTGCTAGCATTCCCAACACAGATATAATTTACATACTGATGATTGCATGATGTATCAATACCATTAACGATTGATGTAATTTCATCATAGGAATCAGATGGTATTATGCATAGTACAGCTTTACAACTACCTGAATTGGCAATAAGCGAATGTAGTATCCCTGGCAGTTCATTATAGGGATGATATATATAATGGATGTCAGCGCCAACCTGCTTAGGGATAGCAACTTTATCCTTTAAAGCGTTATCTATAATAACGCAGCATATTACATTGAACGATTCCAAAAACATCCCCTCTGCGATAATGGCATCTACCTAACATAGTGTAAAGAATAAATAAAAAGTCAATGTAAAAAATATTTAAATTTCTATCTCCTGGGATATTGTTCGCAACTGTTCTTTAGGCTGTGATGTGGAAGGTTCAGCTTGCTTTTGGCTATATTGCAGGAAGGTATCAGTTTCATCTGTTGTTGCTGTTGTTGTCACTAATTCTTCAACCCCTGGCTGGGTGGCTTCTTTTTGCTCTTCAGCTTCAGCAATTTCTTTTTTGCCGGATTCTTTCTTTTCTTCTTCCTCACCTTCTATTATTGCCATATGGTCACGCGATTTAAAATACTTGGCTTTTGCAGTAAGCTGACTTGGCTTTTCAACAATTGTTTCGCCAACATTAAACTGCAAATTGGGGTCGGATAATAGCAGGTTAGTTGTTTTTTCCATACGGGAGGCAACATACCCAAGCATTTTAAAAAGCTCATCAATACCAAAGTTCAATTTAACCGGGTCGTTGCTTTTAAGCGAAACGCCTTTTTCAACAAGCTTATTTTCAAGCAGAGCATAAATTCGTGTGATTGGCTTGTCGTACAATTGTGACTCAAGCTGAATATAGGTAAACCATATTCGGTGCGATAGCTCTTTAAATATGAGCTGGGTGATGGCAGGCATCTGCTCCATAACCGCAACAAGCGATTCCTTCTTTATAGGAAGCAGCACGGTTTTGCCCCAGCTTATTGCAGCAGCATTCCGCGGCTTGTCCGATATTAATGCCATTTCGCCAAACACATCGCCATCTTTCAATACCGACAGAATAATTTCGCTTTCACTGGACAATTTTATTATCTTTACTTTTCCCTCTTTGATGATGTACATTTCATTTCCAGGTTCATCCTCGCAGAAGATCATTTGCTGATCAGCGTACACTTTATAGGGTGCCTGAATTACCGGAGCTATCGCCCCCTTAACTTTGTCCTTTATACTATCACGCATTGTGGTAACTACACTTGCAAAAAGCCCTTGCGGGTATAACTCAAGATAGCGATTACAACAGTAAAATGCGTAATTGTTGCTCCCGTTATTATAAAAATACCGTATGTGATTATACAGCGCCTCTTCGGGTGTTTCAAGCTCAACACCTTTATCCTTCAACGCTATCATCATCTCATTATACGCGCGGAGTTCATTTGAAAAATAATTTAACACCTTGATGGCTATCTGCGGCTTCTTTGATAAAAGATTCATGAACTCCTGTTTGGTGAGCGTTGTAATCACGCTATCGGTACGCGCGATAGCAGATTCCATACGTGGCTTATTACACAGGGAGGCAATGACGCCAAAAAATTCCCCATCCTTGAGTACGTTTTTATATATTGGGGCATTTTTATTATAGCGGTCCAACTGCACCACACCTTTATCAACAATGTAGACGGTATCAGCGTCTTCATCGCCCTCTATATAAATGTACGCTCCTTTTTTAAAAAGGCTTTTCTTCATAATTACATTACATCCAGTACACCTGCATTGTATTTTTTAATGTGTTCTGAACTTCTTTGCCAGCAAACAATCCAACAAGAGTAAGTGCAAACGGTATTGCACATCCTGGCCCTTTTGCTGTTATGATGCTGCCGTCAACAACAACTGGTTCATTGAGTATGGTTGCACCGGCAAGCTCATGCTCAAAGCCGGGAAAACATGTTGCTTTTTTACCATATAAGATTTGGCTTGCACCAAGCACAATGGGTGCAGCACAAATTGCTGCAACATATCCGCCCTTTGAAAATATGTGTTTAATGAACCTATGAACATTATCGTTGTTTTTTAAATTTTCACTGCCTGGCATGCCACCCGGCAACACTATACAATTATAATCGACAGGATTGCATTTATGCAATAGTGTATCTGCCTTAAGCGCAATGCCATGTGAACCGGTAACTAGCGTATCAGTTAGACCTGCAGACTGCACATCAAGATTTGCCCGGCGTAACACATCAATGATTGTTACTGCTTCTATTTCTTCAAATCCCGGCGCCAACGGCACGATGATTTTCATAATTATCCTCCTACAAAAATATATTTTTTATGCCCGTCATTTAGGACCTGATCCTGAATCTTGTTTTCACACACTGTCATTCCATACTTAATTTGGAAACTCACTTTGCTCATTATACAATACATACATTTACTCAATTAACAATACTATTAATGTACCATATACCGAAAATAAGTCAATTAAATGAACTGTGGCCCATTATTTGCTTTTGAGCCACTCAACTAAGATGGTATGTATTTTATCAGTGATTTGGTGTAAATGATTTTTTTCTTCATAAGAAAAATCAGAAAGGACATAATCTGCAACAGGGGTATTATCATTAGGCCTGCCTACACCAATGCGTATGCGGTAAAAGTCGGGCGTGCCTAGATGCTGTTGGATGGAACGAATACCATTGTGCCCCTTATGGCCTCCTCCAAACTTTAATTTGACATGACCAAACTGAAGTTCTATTTCATCATGCAGCACAATGAGATTATCAGGGGTTTCTTTATAAAATGATAGCACCTTCTGCACCGCAATTCCGCTGTTATTCATATATGTTTGTGGCAACACAAACAGGCAATCGTGCCCTTCAATTGTACCACTGCCTGTTATAGCCTCATGCTCTTTTTTGTTGATATCAATAGTATATATTTTTGCAATAGCAAGACCAGCAATCATGCCAGCATTATGGCGGTTACCGGCATATTTTTTTCCGGGATTTCCTAAACAGGCTATTATTTTCATCGTGAGGAAATGTACAAGCGAGCTTCTTCAACAGAATTTTTTATATCAAGATGCTTATCCAGTTCGGTTAATTTAAATAATTTGATTATATCTTCACTGCATCCAGTGATTACCATCTTTAATTTCATACCTTCAGCTTTTTTATGGGAAGCTATCAACAAGCTTAACCCTGCACTGCATATAAATGATAATTCACTGAAATCAATAATTATATTATTCTTTTTCTCAAATGCACTATATATTTCATGCTCAAGCTGTTTAATATGTTCTGTAATGAGTGAACCTTCAACCTTTATCAGCGCAAGTCCATCAATATTTTTTTTTGTAATCTTCATTATGCCTCAACCCCTTGAATTTACTACATTATATGCAATGCAATAATATAGGCATTCATCCCATTTTTTACAGATAGTTGTCAAGTAAAAGTTTATGCTGACATATATTTTATAATGTAATTATTGCTATAAACTAAGATTTAGTATAAACCTTTTATTAAAAAAATCAAAGTTTATTTGGACGTTATACTTTTAATAAAAAAATACATTCAATCTACAAAGTGTAAATAATTGCATTTGCTCAATTTTATAATTACATAGTATCATAGTATTATTACATTAACTTTGCATATACATAATAAAATGTCAAATAAATAAGTTGACAATAACCCTACTGTATAACACTGTGTAGTTTGTAATTATTTGTATATATTAATTTACTCTATTTACAGGAAATTTTGACCATGCGCGCTGCACGAATTGTTGCCCCACGTAGGTTTTCTGTTGATAATGACCCAATCCCTGATTGCCCTGATGCACACGTCAGGGTTAAACTTTTGAAAGCTGCGATTTGTGGTTCCGATTTTCCTTACTTTTCAAAGGATTATCCTAAAGAATCGTATCCTCTTCCTCCCGGTTATCCGGGGCATGAATGTTTAGGTGTTATTGAAGCATCAAGAGTAAAGCATATAAAAGAAGGTACACTTGTAATGTATTATCCTCCATTCCTGGATGGCTATAAAGAGTATCATGTAACGCCACCATCACGTGTTCAGGAAATACCAACTACGTTACCGCTGAATGAACTATTAATGACACAACTGCTTGGTGCTGTTTCGCACTGTGCATTCAGGTTAGATAAACCATACAACAAACATGTTGTTGTAATGGGCCAGGGACCTGTTGGATTGTTCTTCGCTGCTTTAATGAAAAATTTTGGTGCCCGCAGCATCATTGCTGTTGATATACTAGATTACCGTTTGAATGCATCACTTCGTATGGGAGCCACTCATATCATTAATCCAGAAAAAGTGGATTTGATTGAAACAATAAAAGAAATCACCGGTGGTTCACTTGCTGATATTGTTATTGACGCATACGGGCAGAATGTTGCAGTTATTAATAAATGTTTTGAGATAGCAAAGCATAATGGTCAGGTTGCCTTTTTTGGGATTTGTCTTGAAGAATCGCCACGGCTTAATTTTAATACGTTTTTCAGAAAAGAGCTTCGTATGATAGCTTCGGTTGGGCCTGACCTATCAATGGATTATCCGTACGCACTGGAGATGATTGTAAAAGGAGCTATCGACGTAACACCGCTTTTGACTCATGATATACCTTTTGAAGACATTCAAAAGGGTTTTGAAATGGCAATCAACAGAGCTGACAATGCAATAAAGATTGTGCTGAGCTTTTAAATGTTATACTGTAAACAAAAGAGGTTTATGCTATGCCACGAGCAAAAATATATGGATATATTGCAGTTATAGTTGCAACACTGCTTGGAGCTGCATTTGTGTATTATGCATTTATACATTTTGACATGTATTCCTCATTGCACTTTTCTTCCATAGATACTGGTGCATACTGGGCTGTGGTAACGCCAATTGCTATCGTTACCCTTTTTGTGTTAGCTACAGGTTTTTGGGTTGGATATACAATTTTAACGATAAAGGTGGCTCCTCCTATGCCAGAAATAGTTGAAAAAAAGGATAATTCAAAATTCAAGGCGTTTTTGCTTTGCCTGGTTACTGCTGCGCTTGCAGCGTTGTTTGTATATGGTGTAGTGAATCACTACTACCTTGCTATTGCTATTCCAGCTGCATGCATAACACTTGTTATACTGGGCATGGTATTCTGGGTTGGCATTGCAATAATAACAACACGTTCAACTCTGAAGAAAGACAAATAGCCTTATATGCGTGCACTATTCTTGTGTTACCGTGGGAACCCGTTCTGTGGGGGACAGGGTATTTATCTGTATCATCTAACACGGGAGCTGGCGCGATTAGGCGTTGAAATTGATGTCATAGTAGGCCCCCCATATCCTGACCCACTTGACGAATGGGCTACCGTCTATAAGCTTGAAAACCTTAATATGTGGGCAATAAAAACAAAACACTTCCCCTATGAAAAGCTTATTAAGCTGTATAAGCCATGGCATTTTACGGATTATGTGCTGACCCGCTTCCATATTTTTCCTGAAATGGAAACATTCAGCATGAAGGCTTTTTTTCTTTTGCGAAAGCTCCTTAAAGAAAAACACTATGACATTATCCATGATGTACAGTGTTTAGGCTGGGGCCTTTTGCCAATGAAAGGCTATGGTATACCGATAGTAACTACAGTACATCATCCATTGACCAAAGACCGTGAAGCTGATTTCCTTGTTGATAATACCATGTGGGAGATGGTGTGTACTATACTCTTTTACCCATTAACCATGCAGCGAATTGTTATTAACAGGCTTGATAGAGTAATCACTTCTTCACAGGAAGGAGTAAAAGCGCTGCATGAAGCATTTAATCTTTCGCCAAAAAAAGTTTCAGTAGTGTATAATGGCATGGATGTGGAAGTATTTCGCAATACTGGCCAACCACGCAAAGAAAACACCATCCTTTTTGTTGGCAACACCGAAGACCACAAAAAGGGACTGCGTTATCTTTTTGATGCTATGACAATGCTACCTGAAAATGTTACACTCATCATTGTTGACGATGGACCACCAAAACGGCTCACTGCGTGGGGATGGATACAGGAACGCGGGCTTGAAAAAAGAGTGACATTTACCGGCAAGGTTGACCTTAGCACATTGGTGCATTTGTACAGTACCTCTACAATCCTGGTCATGGCGTCACTCTACGAGGGCTTTGGCCTTCCTGCAGCAGAAGCTATGGCGTGTAACACTCCAGTTGTTGTAACAAGTGCTGGGTCGCTTCCTGAAGTAGTTGGTGATTGTGGAATAATTGTTCCACCAAAAGATCCTGTTGCATTAAAGGAAGGCATACTAAAGCTTTTGAATAATAAATCATTACGTGAGGAATTAGGCAAAAAAGGAAGAAAGCGTGTTGAAGAAAATTTTGCATGGCCAGTGGCAGCAAAAAATACGCTTGCAGTGTACCATGATGTCATTGAGCAGTACAGGAGTAAATTATGAAAATATGTTTATTAAGTTACCGAGGAAATCCCTATTGCGGCGGGCAGGGAATTTATTTAATGTACGTTGCAAGAGAGCTGGCAAAGTTAGGTCACGAAGTACATGCTATTGTTGGCCCACCTTACCCTTTCCCCATTGAAGGGGTTACCTATCACTATATCAGCAATCATAATTATTTTAATGTAAAAGACTTTGTAAAACCCCACAAGCCATTTGCTACCTTACAGCCTTTGAATTTCTATGAATTTGTAGCATCAAAATTTGGCATCTTCCCCGAGATTGAATCTTTTTCAATACGTGCGTACTGCAAACTGCGCGAGCTATTACAAACGCATTCATTTGATATTATACACGACAATCAATGCTTAGGATATGGTTTTTTATTAATAAAACAATTTGGCATTCCTTTTGTATCAACTATCCATCATCCACTAACAATTGACCGCTCCACATGGTTTGAATACCCTTCAAGCTTTTTCCTTAAAACCAAACGCATACTGTATTATCCACTTGTGATGCAGAAATACGTAGCAAACAAAATGGACCTTATCATTACCGTATCACATGATTCGGCCAAAGAAATTTACAATGCCTTTGGCGTTCCTCTTGAAAAGCAGCGAGTAGTGTACAATGGTATGGATAGCTCTATCTTTTATCCCATAAAAACACAGAAAAGACCAAACAGCTTAATATTTGTGGGCAATGTAGAAGACCGTAAAAAAGGCGTTATCTATATGCTGAAAGCTTTGACCCTTACAAAACATAAAGTCCACTTAACCATTGTGGACGGTGGGGCACCAAACCGCAACTATGTGCCAAAATGGATTGATAAATTTGACCTCAATGATCGCATAACGTTTACAGGCAAAATACCACTGGACAAACTTGTGAAGCTGTATGCAGAAACACAAATTGCTCTGTGCCCTTCATTATATGAAGGGTTTGGCTTCCCTGCAGCTGAAGCCATGGCATGCGAGCTTCCCGTGATTGCCGCAACTGGTGGAGCACTCCCGGAAGTTGTTGGCCAGCACATGAAAACCGGTATACTGGTACCACCCCGCGATCCATACGCACTTGCCCAAGCTATAGATTATCTCATTGACCATCCCGAAGTGCGACTTCGAATCGGCAAAGCAGCCCGACAGCGTGTGCTCAAAACATTCACATGGGAAAACGCAGCCAAAGAGATGGTCAAGGTATATCAGGAGGCAATTGATGCTTACCGTGGACTTTGATCTTCTGGCCGTTAAGCATGGCACTATTGCACTTGATGCTGGCTGTGGAATGGGGCGACATTCCTTTGAATTTGCTGCACGTGGTGCAAAGGTCTTTTCCATGGACATGGACATGGACTGTGTGCGCCGCACACGCTTTACGCTTGTACATATGCGCGACAGTGGCCAGTCAAAACCTGGTGCCCGCTTCCAGGTGCTTGTTGGCGATGCCCTCAACCTTCCTTTCAGAAATAACACCTTTGACCGCATTATCTGTGCCGAGGTTATGGAGCACGTGAACGACGACAATCAGGCGTGCAAAGAGCTTGTGCGAGTACTCAAACCTGGCGGGCTTATTGCCATAACTGTCCCCACCTACATTTCCGAGCTACTCTATGACACATTAACCTATGAATATTTCACTTCGCCAGGGGGGCATATTCGCAAATACGTACCTCGTTCACTTGCACGCATTATGGAACAAAATGGCCTCAAAATTTATGCTATTGACTTTCGCCATTCATTTCATACCATATACTGGCTCATCCGCTGTGTGGTTGGTCTTCATCTTGAAAACCAGTTTTTTACAAAGCGCTATCGCAATTTCTTAACGCGCACACTCTTCTCACCGTTTATGCAAAAGGTTGAGCGCTTTTTTGACAACTTTTTCCCAAAAAGCATCATATTGTACGCACAAAAACCATTACAATAATATGGGCGATAGCTCATAGTAATAATCCACACTTGAAAGAGGAAAGGAATATGGCTCTGACCCCAACACCTGTACGAACATTGCAACATTATTTAGAAGAAGCTATCTTTGTGGGACAGGCTCACCGGCTTGGCGTGTTTAAAGAGCTCCACAAAAAGCCTGATACATCACAGGGACTTGCGCAACGAATGCACTTTGACCTGCGAGCCACCTGGATACTATTAGAAGCACTTGTTGAATTAGGGTATCTTGAAAAAAACAATGGTACTTACGCCCCAACAGAATATTGCATTAGCCACCTTGTTGATGAAAACGGCAATGAATACGAAGGTGATTTTTTGCAGTTTTTACTGTATTTGATAAATCCCTGGAAAACACTATCGCATGTACTGCGTACCGGAACACCTGATGAATCAAGCTTCAAGGAATTATCCATGCGCGACTTTATCAAAGGTATGGATTCACCCTGGAAAAAAAGATTAGCTCCCGAAATTGTTGACTTATGCATTGCCCAATGCTCTGACCCCAGGACCTGTATTGACATTGGTGGTGCACCAGGTACTATTGCTAAAGAATTTGCAAAACGCGGCATTACAACAATCGTTTTTGACTTACCTCAATCTCTTGAAATAACTCAGGCAGAATTAAAAACCATACCAAATATAGAAATTATAGCAGGAGATGCAACAGTAGCTTTGCCTAACACCAGGGTCGATATAGCTTTTTTAGGAAATTTGTGCCACGGTCAATCACCAGAAGATAATCAGAAAATAATTAATATGTGCTTTGATATTCTGAATAGTAATGGCATCATAGTTATTTTTGATAACCTGCGGGATGAAAGTTATCTTGGAGCTACTCTTGCCTTGCATATGCTTACACAGAGTAAAAAAGGAAATATCTATTCACGCGAAGAATATTTTTTGTGGCTTGACAAAGCTGGATTTAAATCACCACGTGTGTACCAGCTTTCGGACAGAGCATGGCAGCTGGTAATTGCAAAAAAGTAAAGAGGGGTCCATAAGCCGGATTCTGTTTTTGCAGCCATCAATCTTGCATGCATGTTACCATGCATGTCCATGCGGCCTACCCGCAACCTCAAGCGGGCCACTTTAATAACGGTTGCCTATTTGGCCTTGCACCGGATGGGGTTTGCACTGCCACCTGCATTGCTGCAGATGCGGTGAGCTCTTACCTCGCCTTTTCACCCTTACCTCATAAAGAGGCGGTATGTTTTCTGTTGCACTTTCCGTCGCCTTGCGGCGCCCGGGTGTTACCCGGCATCCTGCCCTACGGTGTCCGGACTTTCCTCACCACAAGGGTAGCAATACAAACATTGTATTTTACCTTGTGGCGCATGCTGCTTGTACCCCTCTTATGTTACAGACACTTTGTATATGCTCAATGAATTTGTGCCATATTTTCGTGTATCTTTTTTTATTAACCTGCCAATATTTTGTGGCATTATATTGGTATGATAATGTTGTACAAGAACGACTGAATCCTCATGTACAATTGTACTTTCCGAAATTGCTTTCAATATAGCCTTGTACACCTCTGGAATATCTACAATCTTTTCAAATGGCGGATCGCAATAAACTACATCAAACACCACACCACGTTCACTGCACATCTTTATGCAGCGAGCAGCATCACTGTTGTAGTGCAATGATCTTCCCGACAATTCCCACCGTTGAATAATCTCTTTCACAAACTGGTAGCGGGTTCTATCGCTATCATTAAACACCACCAGATGAGAACCTCGGCTCAATGCTTCAATCCCCATCTGACCTGTTCCTGAGAATAAATCCAAAAATTTTTTACCTGTTAAATCTTCACCCAGAATTGAGAATACTGCCTTCTTTAAACGCTGGCTGGTAGCTTCTGCACCTTTAAGCTTTTTTTCAAACGGAATTATCCGCCCTTTGAAGCTACCTCCAATAACACGCATTGTATGCTGCGATGCCATAAATTAATTCTTATCCTCTTTGATTGCATCATTGAGTTCTTTGACAAACTGATGCACATCAAGACCATAATTAATAGCAACCATGCGTATAGTATCCTCATCAGCCCCTTTGCACCCAATACAATTGAGGTTATATTTTTTGAATACTTTGGCCACCTGCACATGATGTGTAATCACGTCTTTTAGCTTCATATCTTCAGTAATTTTCATACCTGTTGCACCCCTTCAATATAGTATTATATTGCCGTCCTTGCGGGCTTGACCCATAATCTTTTTTGCCCACTGTCATTCTGAACTTAATTTATGAATCTATGTGCACCTTTATATCCTAATTACATTCTAAATCAAAATCATGTACACATACATGTTTGCACATTTATTACCATTAGTTTTAAAAAACTAATGGTCAGTACGTCAATAATCGCTCGCTACAGAATAAATATATATACTTTTACCTAAACCTACAACATAAAATTTTACTACAAGTTAATACAGCATCCCTTTTGCCGCAAGAGCATCTATTCATCAATCAATTGAGGTATCTTAAAATTATACTACTTTTGCAATGCTTTCACCGTTGATTGTGCCATTAGGGCAAAATTTCACCAAAATGAGCAATGAATACCTAAAAGTTTGCAAAATGCATTCAACTAATGATTGGGCAACAATTCCACTAAATATTGAAATATTTTAATAAAATTGTTGCAATTTTTATTTATGATAAAAATTATTGTCTATCATTTTTTATGATATTTATACAATAAGGGCAAATTGCTTACACTGCGTTTGTGTTTTAAAAGCTCGGGGATAAAAATTTGACAATTCATTATATTCAGCTATAGTTATAAGTAACTATCGTATAACATACACAATTTAGATTCTTTGCTATTATAGTAATCATAACCAGGACAGGAGATGTACAATGGCTAAATGTGAAGTATGCGGAAAGGCTGTGTTATTTGGTCATAATGTAAGCCATTCCAATAAAAAGACTGCAAAAGTGTGGCATCCTAATGTTCAGAAGATACGAGTAGTTGAAGGCAATAAAGTGGTACGCAAAAACGTTTGCACCCGATGCATCCGTTCAGGTGCTATACGAAAAGCAATCTAATATCTACGTTAAAAGACCAACTATTACCATAATACCAGCCACAAAAATTAATAAGCCTACTACACCTGTAAGTATTGCAGGTGCAAGCAGGTATCCTATTGCCCTTATAGGTTCTATTGAATACCGCTGCGAAATGCATCGCATTGCTATTATAATTGACCACACTAATAATGCAAGTGACCCCAGACTATAAAAAAAGACCGGTGCAAAATATAACGATTGAAAGATCAAAACGATTGGCACAATAAACAAGCGTGGTACCTGAGAAAGCGCCAACACATTAATAATAAAAACACCTGATGCCTGATGCCCTGCAACCTGCAGCGTTATTGTAAGCAATCCACTATACACTACAATACAAACTACAGTGATAAGTAAAAGAGCCACAAAACCATACGTTAGTTTATAGTAAAAAAAATTAGACTGAACTACAAGAAGCCCTTGAGCAACAATATCCATAAAAACCGCGACCGCCACAACTATTGCACTTATTATAAAATGCTTTTTCTCTTCAACAGAAATAATTTGTGAAAGCTTTTCAGGGTCAACAAGCGCGTTATAAAAATAATCAATAAACTGTACAATATTCATGGCATGTAACTGTATTCTACTAAGTTATACTGTGTTGGTATGTACTGTTCAAGCTTTGGTTTTACAAATGAAGACATAGTTGCAAGAATTCTTTCAAATGGACTTGCTGTATCTTCATAAACTGCACTATCTTCAGGCAGTTTTGCAAGCTGCCGCGCTTTATTTAATGCATCTTCAAATGTGCCTAGTTCATCAACAAGTTTATATTCCACAGCTTGGCTGCCTGTAAACACTCTTCCATCAGCATACGGCATGATATCACTTACAGCCATATTACGACCTACTGCAACATCATGCACAAACTTCTGGTAGCTGGTATCAATGATCTGTTGAATCAGCTGCACTTCTTCAGGCGACAGCTCTTTGTATGAGGCAAGTATGTCCTTATATTTTCCGCTTTTAATAACATTCATCCGTATGCCCAATTTTTCAAAAAGTCCCCGTAAATTAGGAGCTATCGCAATAACTCCTATTGAACCAGTAATAGTGCCATAATTTGCAACAATGACATTACAGGCTGACGCTATGTAGTAACCACCGGATGCGGCTAAATCGCCCATGGATGCAACAATAGGTATATTTTTTTTCTTAAGCGATAGTAACTTATTATAGATCTCCTGTGTTGCAGCAACAGTGCCACCCGGGGAATTAATCCTCACCACTATTGCCTTGATACGGCTATCAGATGCAAGTTCATCAAGGCGCTTCACAACATAATCTGCATTTGCCTGCGAAAGCATATCACCGGTTGATTCAATGCGTCCATACACACGTACCACGCCAACACCTGGGCCTTCAGCAAGAGTTATGCGGACTCCTAAAGTTTCCTGTCTTTGCATGGTAATGCTTATTTGAATTACGGCTAGCACTACCGCAAAAACCAAAATCACTAGAATTGCAATGAGTATTCGTCTATTTTTGTCCATATCACCTTTCCTTCTTATAGGCTATGGTAGTATATACAGTCATTTTTATGCAACTTTTTTTTCCAGTTGTAAGGTCCTTTTTGAGGTATTATTTTAGGGTCAGAGCCTTAATAAATCACAAACTATCTTCGACTCTGCGTTCTCTGTGTGAGACTATATGATCTGTCTCTTATACA